>DAOLDO010000719.1:0-3748 GCA_035327325.1 Chloroflexaceae bacterium
GGTGGGCGGCGCGCCGGCCGGCCTGCCCGCGGGCGCCGCCGCCTTCGTCGAGGCCGCCGCGGCCGACCTGCAGGCCGCGGGGAGCGCGGGCGTCGTGGTGGCGGGCGAGGCCCAGCCCCCCGAGGTCCACGCCCTGGCCCACGCGATCAACGCGGCCCTCGGCGCCGTCGGCACCACGGTCGAGTACACCGACCCCGTGGCCGTCAGCCCCGGCGACCAGACGGCCGCCCTGCGGCAGCTGGTGGACGAGCTAAACGCCGGCGCGGTCGAGGTGCTGGTGGTCATTGACGCCAACCCGGCCTTCTCCGCCCCGGCCGACCTGGGCTTCGCCGACGCGATGACCAACGCCCGCTTCAAGGCGGTGCTCGGCCCCTACTACGACGAGACGGCGGTGCTCGCCGACTGGTTCATCCCCGGCGCCCACTCCCTCGAGAGCTGGAGCGACGCCAGGGCCTTCGACGGCACGGCCACGATCGTGCAGCCCCTGATCGCGCCCCTCTACGGCGGTCGCACCGCCCACGACCTGCTCGCCGCGCTGAATGGGCAGACCGGCCAGAGCGACTACGACCTGGTGACCGGCTTCTGGGCCGGCGTCAGCGGCCTGGCCGACGAGCAGCTCGACACCTTCCTCAGGGGCAGCCTCAACAACGGCTTCGTGCCCGACACGGCCTTCGAGCCGCGCGCCGTGGCCCTCGCCGGCGGCCTCAACCTGACGGCGCCGCCCGCCCCCGGCGACGGCCTCGAGCTGGTCTTCCGGCCCGACCCCGCGATCTACGACGGCCGCTACGCCAACAATGGCTGGCTCCAGGAGCTGCCCAGGCCCGTCACCAAGCTGACCTGGGACAACGCGGCCCTGATGAGCCCGCGCACGGCGATCCGCGTGCTGAACCTGCCGATCAGCCCCAACGAGCTGGCCACCGAGGACAACAGCCTGGCCCAGGCCAACCTCGAGCGCCTGGCCCGCGCCAACGGCACCCTGATCGAGCTGCGCTACCAGGGCCGCACCCTGACCATGCCGGTCTGGGTGGTGCCCGGCCACGCCGAGAATACGATCACGGTGACACTGGGCTACGGCCGGGGCGAGCAGGCCGGCCGCGTGGCCGCCGAGACGGGCTTCAACGTCTACGGCCTGCGCACCAGCGAGGCCCCCTGGTTCGGCGAGGGCCTCGAGGTGCGCGTGGCCGGCGGCACCTACCCGCTGGCGAGCACCCAGGACCACTGGACCATGGAGGGCCGCCACATCGTCAGGGCCGGCAACTTCGCGGAGTTCCGCGAAGACCCGAAGTACATCTCGAAGGAGATCTACCTCGAGGAGTACGGCAAAGAGACCCCCGGCCCCGGCACCGACGGCTACGTGAGCATCCTCCCCGAGGGGCGCGGCCAGGTCCTGCCCGGCTTCGACTACAGCGTCGGCAACCAGTGGGGCATGAGCATTGACCTGACGGCCTGCATCGCCTGCAACGCCTGCGTGGTGGCCTGCCAGGCCGAGAACAACATCCCGATCGTGGGCAAGAGCGAGGTGGCCAGAGGGCGCGAGATGCACTGGATCCGCATTGACCGCTACTTCGAGGGCGCCGACTTCGAGAACCCCGAGACCCACGTGATGCCCATGCTCTGCCAGCACTGCGAGCAGGCCCCGTGCGAGCTGGTCTGCCCCGTGGCGGCCACGGTGCACGACGCCGAGGGCATCAACAATATGATCTACAACCGCTGCGTGGGCACCAAGTACTGCTCGAACAACTGCCCATACAAGGTGCGACGCTTCAACTTCTTCCAGTACAACGACAACAACGAGCCGAGCCTGCGCCTGGGCCGCAACCCCGACGTGACGGTGCGCAACCGGGGCGTGATGGAGAAGTGCACCTTCTGCATCCAGCGCATCGCCAGCACCCGCATCAGGGCCAAGGTCGAGGGCAACAGGCCGATCGAGGACGGCGAGGTGATCTCGGCCTGCGCCCAGGTCTGCCCGACCCAGGCGATCGTCTTCGGCGACATCAACAACCCCGAGGCGGTGGTCACGCGCCTGAAGGCCGAGCCCCACAACTACACCGTGCTGGGCCTGCTCAACACCAGGCCGCGCACGAGCTACCTGGCCCGGGTGCGCAACTTCAACGAGACCCTGCACGGCGGCGAGGAGTAACTAGAACTGAGCGAGCGTAGTATGACCAGACCGCGCACTCTCACGGCCGCGCGCCTCGCCCGCATCGCCTGGCTGCCCCTCTGCCTGCTGCTGGCGGCGTGCCACGTGGATATGTACGACCAGCCGCGCTACACGGCCAACCAGCCCTCCGAGTTCTTCGCCGACGGGCGCTCGATGCGCGTGGCGCCCGAGAACACGGTGGCCATGGGCAGCTTCGACCCCGACTCGGCCATGTTCACGGGCCGGGTGAACGGCGAGCTGGCCACCGAGCTGCCGATGGAGCTGACGGCCGACCTGCTCGAGCGGGGCCAGACCCGCTACGACGCCTTCTGCGCGCCCTGCCACGGCCTCGCCGGCGATGGCAACGGCGTGATCGCCTACCGCGGGCCCATCCAGGTGCCCACGCTGCACAACGACCGGCTGCGCACCGTGGCGATCGGTTACTACTTCGACGTGATCACCAACGGCGTCAACCGCATGTACAGCTACGCCAACCGCATCCCGCCCGAGGACCGCTGGGCCGTGGCCGCCTACGTGCGGGCCCTGCAGCTCAGCCAGAACGCCAACGCCGCCGACCTGTCCGCCGAGGAGCGCGCCCAGCTCGGCGGGCAGTAGCGCCCGCCCGGCCCTCGCCTCCGAGCGGCGCGCCGCTCCTAGAGTAGCAGGACCCGCGATGTCAGCACAGGTTTTCCCGCGCAACGCCAACGCGATCGTCTGGGTGAGTATCCTCGGCCTCGGGCTGCTGGCCTTCGGCATCGTGTCCGCCGGCATCGGGATCTACCTCTCGCCCTGGTACACCGGGGTCGGCGACGCGATCGAGCAGCCGGTGCCGTTCAGCCATAAGCACCACGTTGACCAGCTGAAGATCGACTGTCGCTACTGCCACGCCACTGTCGAGCGGGCCGCCCACGCCGGCTACCCCTCCACCGACACCTGTATGTCATGCCACTCGCAGGTCTGGACCAACAGCCCCCTGCTCGAGCCGGTGCGCGACAGCTACAGGACGGGCGAGTCGGTGGTCTGGAACCGCATCTACGACGTGCCCGACTTCGTCTACTTCAACCACAGCGTGCATGTCGCCAAGGGCATCGGCTGCGCCTCGTGCCACGGTCGCATTGACCAGCAGCACCTGGCCGCCAAGTCCCAGGCCCTCTGGATGGGCTGGTGCCTCGGCTGCCACCGCAACCCGGAGGACAACGTCCGCCCGAAGGACGAGGTCTTCAACATGGCTTACGACCCCCTCTCGCTGCCCCTGGAGCAGCGCCTGGCCCTGGTGGAGGAGTACCAGATCCCGACCGACGGCCGCCTGACCAACTGCTACGCCTGCCACCGCTAGGGGAGCGCCACGATGAGCACCAGCGACCACGACCACGGCCACGGTCACGGCCACGGCGGCGAGGGCGCCTCGCCGGAGAGCGTCGCCGCCGGCTTCGAGCTCTCGGACTGGCAGGCGCGGCCCGTCTTGATCCTGACCATCGCGACCTTCGCCATCCTGGCCCTGGCCTTCATCGCCATGGCCGGCCTGGTCTTCGTGACCGGCGGTCGCATCGGCGACACCGGCCATACGCTCAGCCCGACCGGCGAGGCCCAGGCCCAGCTGCCCCCCGA
>DAOLDO010000720.1:0-3742 GCA_035327325.1 Chloroflexaceae bacterium
GGGGGGGTGAGGTCTGCGGCGGCACCAGACTGGAAGGCGCATACGACCCACGCCTTAGCATACGATATGCCGGGCCGCCACAGGTTCCCGGATTCTGGGCGGGCGCTACACCACATACACCACATGCGGAGCGGGCGCCGCGCGCGCGGCGCCCGCCTGCTCGTCCCTGCTGTCTGACACCCCACGCGCCACGGGCCGGTAGCGCGGGCTCGGCGGCCGGACGGGGCGCGGGGAGGGCCAGGCCCTCCCCGCAGCTTCGCGCCCGCCCGGCAACCGGGTTTGGCGGGACCGACCGACATCGCTCGCCCCGCCGGCGCGGCATCCGTCCGGCCGGTGGGGCGCGGGGAGGGCCAGCCCCTCCCCGCATCCTCCCTCCCGCCCGGCAAACCAGGTTTGTCGGGACCTACTTCTCGATCGCCATCTCGGCCGCGCTCCAGCCCTTGAAGGAGGGCGGGAAGGTGCGGACGTTGGTCAGGCCGGCGATGTGCAGGGCCGGCGTGGCCAGCGAGCAGCGCAGGCCCGACGCGCAGCTCAGCACCACTGGCTGGTCGGTCGGGATCTGGTCGAGGTTCTGGCCCAGGGTGCGCAGCGGGATGTTGATCGCGCCGGGGATGCGGCCCTCGGCGAACTCGCTCGCCTCGCGCACGTCCACCACCGTCACGTTGCCCGCGTCCATCATCTCCTTGAGCGCCTCGACCTTGCCGACGCTGTAGAAGCCCTCGGGCAGCCCGGCCAGGAAGGCGTCCACCTCGGCCAGCACGGTCGGGTCAACCTCGGGCGCGCCGACCACGGCGGCCTCGGTCGCCTCGGTGCTCACCTCGAGGTTGGCGGCCGTCCAGCCCTTGAACGAGGGGAAGAAGTCGCGAGCGTTGGTGTAGCCGAGGAGCTGCAGGGCGGTGGTGGCGAACGAGGCCCGCAGGCCCGAGGCGCAGGTCAGCACCACCGGCCGGTCGGTCGGGATCTTGTCGAGGTTCTGGGCCAGGGTGCGGATCGGGATGTTCACCGACCCGGGGATGTGGCCCTCGGCGTACTCGGCCGGCTCGCGCACGTCCACGATCAGCGGGTCGCCGCTGGCCATCAGCTCCGTCAGGCCCTCGACCTTGGTGATCGCGTTGAAGCCCTCGGGCATGCCGGCCAGGTAGTCGCCGACGACCAGCTTGACGTCGGTGGTCGCCGGCGCGACCGGGGCGGCCTCCTGCACGGCGACGGGGGCCGGCTCGGCGGCGGGCGGGGCCTGGGTGGCCTGGCCGCAGGCGGCCAGGGCGAGGACGAGGGCGGCGAGGGCGGCGAGCAGGGCGGAGAGTCGGCGGGCGCTCATGGCGAACTCCTTTGGCGAACGGCTGAATGGTCGTTTAGCGGACGGTTTCGGCTTGCCGGTCGGCGGTCGGCTCCTGGGCCGGCGCGCTCAGCTCCTCGAGCCACCTGGCGTGCTCGAGGCGGGCGTACTCCTCGCTCACGTAGCCGGTGGTCATCGCGGGGAGCGCGCCGTAGACCAGGGTGAAGTAGACGTGGCCGATCATCAGGACGGTGATGGCGAGCATGGAGAGGTCGTGGAGCATCGCCGCGACCGCCATGCCCTCGGCCCCCAGGATCCCCTTGCCGAACCAGAGGGCGAAGCCCGAGAGGGTGACCACGACGAAGGCGATGAAGGTGCCCGCGTGGTGCAGCTTCTGCCCCGCGTTGAGCCGGCCCTGGGGCGGCATGCCCTTCGCCCGCCCCAGGAAGTAGCGCGGGGCCATCAAGAGCCAGCGCAGGTCGTCCCGGCTGTACTGGAACGGCTCGGTCAGCAGCCGCCGCAGGTGGGCCCGGTTCAGCACGGCGTAGAGCACCGGGGCTGCCAGGAAGAGCAGGGCCCCGAGTCGGTGCAGCAGGCGCGAGTAGCCGCCGGCGGCCAGGGCGCCGAGGGGCGCCCAGAGCAGGACGAGCCCGGTCAGCAGGAGGATGAGCACCGAGCCGGCGCCAAGCCAGTGGACGAGCCGCTCGGGCCTGGTGTAGCGCAGGATCCGCCTGCCCGGGCTGTTGGTGACGGTGGCCATGGCCTCACTCCTTCTCGGGCGCGGTCGCGGCGCCGGGCGTCTCGGGCGGGGCCTCGGGCGGGGGCGGCGCGGCCTCGGCGGTGGACGCCTCGGGCGCGGGCGGCGGAGCGTCGGGCGCGGGCGGCGCGGCCTCGGCGCCGGGCGTCTCGGGCGGGGCCTCGGGCGGGGGCGGCGCGGCCTCGATGGGGGGCGCCTCGGGCGCGGGCGGCGCGGCCGCGCCCTCGGCCGGCGGCGCGGACTGCTCTGGCGCCACTTCCTCGGCCAGCTCGCGCCGGTGGTTGCGGCGGGCGACGGCGAAGGCGCCGGCGGTGGCCGCCAGGGCCAGCCCGGTGAGCCCCGCTGTGGCCGGCTTCACCACGCCCTGCCAGAGCCTGACCGCCGGGGGCGTGGGCCGCGGGCGCGCCGGCAGCCCCACGCTCTCGGGCGCGTAGCGCATCACGGTGAGCAGGCCCAGGCCGCCGAGCTGGGCGTCGCCGTAGACGTAGTGCGAGCGGCCGGTCGCGTTGTCGCACTCGATCAGGCAGGTTGCGCGCGCGAGCAGCTCGTCGCGCGGGCCGACCTCCAGCGCGCGCGTCGGGCAGGTCTGCACGCAGTAGGGCTCCTCGCCCGCGGCGATCAGGTCGGTGCAGCCGGTGCACTTGGAGACGCGCCCGCCCACAAGCTGGGGGATGCCGTAGGGGCAGGCTTCGACGCAGTAGCCGCAGCCGCTGCACGCGTCCAGGTTCACCGCGGTCAGGCCGTCGCGCTTGTAGAGCGCCCCGGTCGGGCAGACCTCGACGCAGGGGGCCTCGGCGCAGTGGAAGCAGCGCCGATGGAGGAAGCTGCCCTCGAGGGCCAGGCCCTCGCCGCGGATCTCCTCGCGCACCGCGATGTAGCTCTGCCCGTCGGCCAGCTCGTTGCCGGCCTTGCAGGCCACCACGCAGGCCGTGCAGCCCAGGCAGCGCTCGAGGTCGAGCAGGATCGCGTTGTCGCTCATCTCAGCCCTCCCTCAGGATGCGCACGAAGTTGACCCGCATGCCCGCCCCGCCGCTGATCGGGTCGAGGGCGTAGCGCGTCTGGAGGGCCGTGTCGGAGGCGCCCCTGCCGTTGGCGCGCCGCATCCCCGGCGCCCTGTGGCCGAAGCCGTGGACCACGTAGACCGCGTCGGGCCTGATGCGCGGCGTGACCTTGAGGCGGATCGGGCCCTCGCGGGCGCCGTCCTGGTTCTCCAGTGTCACCCGCTCGCCGTCGCGCAGGCCCAGCTCGGCGGCCGCCCCGGGGTTAAGCCAGAGCTCGTTCTCGCCGAAGACGTCGCTGAGGGCGGGTGTGTTCTGGGTGCGGGCGAAGGTGTGGGCCGGGTGGCGGCCGTAGAGCAGGCGGAAGAAGCCCGCCGGGGGCGGCTCCACCGGCTCGAAGCGCGGCAGCGGGTCGTGCCCCGCGTCGGCGAGCACCTGCGAGAACAGCTCGATCTTGCCGCTGTCTGTGGCGAAGGGCGACTCGTCGCCCCACTCCTCCAGGTAGGGCCGGCCCTTCTGGACGGCCACGCCGCCCCCGTCGCGCAGCTTCTGGAGGCTCAGTCCCACCGACTGGAGCCGCGTCTCCAGATACTGCTCGGCCGTCTCCCACTTGAAGTAGGCCCCCAGCCCCAGGCGCAGGCCCAGCTCGCGGGCCATCCACCAGCCGGGCTTCGTATCGCCAAGGGGCTCGACGGCGGGCTCGCGCAGGGC
>DAOLDO010000721.1:0-3738 GCA_035327325.1 Chloroflexaceae bacterium
ATGGTCGCGCGCCACCTTCAGCATGGGGTGCGGGGGGCGTTTTGGTCGAGCCATAGCAGTCCTTTCAGCCGGCGGGGGGCGCCGGGAGATTGTGAAGCTATGCTCAGAATAGCAGCGCCCCGGGTTTTATTGTGAAAACTGATCACAACACTGCGTTAAGAAGCATCCAAGAAGCGGCGCCGCCCCGGCGCGGCCGCCGTGACCACGGGCGCGACCGGCTCGTCTCTGAGGCGGGGCAGGTCCGCCCCCTGACGATGCAGACGCGAGAGGTAGTTGAGGAGGTTGACCGATGCTCAAGGGGTTCCGCGATTTCCTGTTCCGCGGCAACGCGATTGACCTGGCCGTCGGCGTGATCATCGGGGCGGCCTTCACCGGGATCGTCAACGCCCTGGCCGAGGGGCTGCTGACCCCGCTGATCGCCCTGATCTTCGGCCAGCCCGACTTCTCGACGTGGAACGTCGGCGGCTTCGGCTTCGGCACGCTGGTCAACGCGATCATCTCGTTCGTGATCACGGCGGTCGTGCTCTACTTCTTCATCGTGGCCCCGATGAACACGATGATGAAGCGGCTCAAGCTCGAGGAGGAGGTCGAACCCCCGGCGCCCTCGATGCAGGAGAAGCTGCTCACCGAGATCCGCGACCTGCAGAAGCAGCAGCTGACGGCCATCGAGGGCCGCGCCGCCCGCGCCCCCGGCGACTGACGGGCGCGCCTACAGCCGGCCCTGGGCCTTCAGGCGCAGGTAGGTGTTGACCACGCCCGCGCTCAGCCGGTCGGCCGGCACATCCACGGTGAGCACGCCCCCGCGCTGGAGCCGGTCGAGCAGGGCGCGGCGCTCGTCGAGCAGGCCCTCGGCCACGGCGCGCCGGTAGAGGCCCGCGCTGTCGCTCACCGGCTGGCCGGCCGCCCCCGCGATGAAGGGGTCGCTCACCGTCACGCAGAGGGGCAGGTGGTGGCGGGCCAGCCGGGTCAGCTGGGTCACCAGGGGGCCCGCGGCCTCGGGGGCGGCCAGGTCGGTGAAGAGCACGATCAGGGCCCGCCGGCGCTGGCGGCGGGCCAGGTAGCCCAGGGCCGCCCCATGGTCGGCCTCGACCGGCTCGGGCTGGAGGTTGTAGAGGGTCTCGAGCAGGGCCTGGAACTGAGGCTTGCCGCGCCTGGGCGCCACGTAGGCCCGCACCTCGTCGGCGAAGGCCAGCACGCCAACGTGGTCGCCGCGCAGGCCGGCGACGTAGCTCAGCATCAGGGCCGTGTTGACGGCGTAGTCGAGGCGCATCAGCTCGCCGACCGGGGGCGCCATGAGCCGGCCGCAGTCGATCGCGCAGATCACATGCTGGCTGCGCTCGGTCTCGTACTCGGCGGCGATCGGCCGGCCGCGGCGCGCCGTGGCCTTCCAGTTGATGCGCCTGAACTCGTCGTCCGGCGTGTAGTCGCGCAGCCGCTCGAACTCGCCCCCGGGCCCGCGCGCCCGCGAGACCCGCAAGCCCAGCTCGTGCAGCAGGCCCTTGCGGGCCAGCAGGTCGTACTTCCTCAGCTCGAGCACGTTGGGGTAGACCCTGACCTCGGCGCCCAGGCTGTAGCGGGCCTGGCGCTCGATCGCGCCGAGGGGCCCCCGCAGGCGCACCACCACGTCGCCGAAGCTGTAGTCGCCCCGGCGCAGGGGCCGGACGTGGTAGCGGGCCTCGGCCACGTCGTAGGGCGGGATGCTCCCCCTGTGGAAGCTGGCGTCGGCGGGGAACTCGTGGGGGTGCTCATCGCGCAGGGTGAAGGCGACGGGCCGCGGCGTGGCGTTGGCCAGGATCACCGTCACCAGGTTCTCGGCGCCGAGCGAGAGCCGCTGGTCGTGGACGCGCTCGACCTCGATCTGCTCGGGCCGGGCGGCCAGGGCCGCGTCGCAGACCGCGTAGGCCGCCACGGCGACGATATAGGCGACGGCGATCCAGATCAGCCCCGGCGCGACGGCCGAGAGGGCCACCAGGGGCGCGGCGAGCAGCAGCAGGATCAGCAGGCGGGGTGTCGGCAGCATAGGGCGCCATGGTACGCCCTTGTGAGCCCCGGCGCAAGGGCTGGCGATTGCCCTTGACCCTCCGGCTCACGACGTGCCATAATTTCCTGCGACTCCCCGGCACCCGAAAGGAGGTCTGCGATGACCCGTCCTGAGCTACTGCCCGGCGCGCCCCTGCGCGGCGGCCTGCTGCTGCCGCGCGACGAGGCGCTGCCGCCGGTGCCCCTTGAGCATAGCGCGATCGAGGTCGAGGTGACGGGTCCTCTGGCCGTGACGAGCGTCACCCAGCGCTTCCGCAACGGCCATCATACGCCGCTGGACGCCCTTTACGTCTTCCCGCTGCCCGCCGAGGCCGCCGTGAGCGAGCTGGAGCTGCGGGTCGGCGCGCGCACGATCAGGGGCGAGGTGCGCGCGCGGGCCGAGGCCGAGGCAGCCTTCCGCGAGGCGGCGGACCGCGGCGCCGACGCCGCTCTGCTCACCCGCGAGCGCCCCAACCTCTTCGCCGTCGAGCTGGCCAACCTGCAGCCCGGCGAGCCGGTCGAGGTGCGCCTGCGCCTGTTCGGCCAGGTGCCCTACGACGACGGCTGGTTCACCCTGGCCATCCCCACGGTGACGCTGCCGCGCTACGTGCCCGCCGGCGAGCCGTCCGGCCCGCGCGAGGGCGTGGTGCCGCTGCTGCCCGAGGGCGCCGCCGGCCACACCCTCGGTGTACGCGTGAGTCTCGACCTCGGCCGCGAGCTCGAGGTCGTGCCGGTCGGGTCTGATTTTGACATAACGCTAGAGCGCGGGCGCACCGTGGCCACCCTGCGCGACCCGGGGGCCGTGCCCGACCGGGACATCGTGCTGCGCTACAGGCCGGCGGGGGAGGGCTACAGCGCTGCGGCGTTCGCCTACAGGGCCGCGGGGCAGCCGGGCGCCGCCCTGCTGATGCTGACCCCGCGGGCGGCGCCGGAGGCGCCCGAGGTGCTGCCGCGCGAGCTGCTCTTCGTCTTTGACCGCAGCGGCTCGATGGGGGGCGAGAGCATCGCCCAGGCCCGTAATGCCCTGCGGGCCTGCCTGCGCTCGCTGAACTCTGGCGATACCTTCAATATCTTCCCCTTCGACAACCACGTCGAGCGTCTGGCGCCGGCGCCCCTGCCCTTCACTCAGCAGAGCGTGGACGCCGCCGACGCCTTTATCGCCGGGATCGAGGCCAGGGGCGGCACCGAGATCGTCGGCGCCCTGAGCGCCGCCCTGGAGCAGCCGCGCGACCAGGGGCGTCTGCGGGTGGTGGTCTTCCTGACCGACGGCGCCGTGGGCAACGAGGACGAAGTGCTGCGGGCCCTGGCCGACAGGCTGAACGAGGCGCGGGTCTTCGCCTTCGGCGTCGGCTCGGCGGTCAACCGCTTCCTGCTCGACCGGCTGGCCGCGGTAGGCAGGGGCAGCGCCGAGTACATCATGCCGGGCGAGCCGATCGAGCCGGCGGTGCAGCGCTTCCAGCGGCGCGCGGCAATGCCCCTGGTGTGCGACCTCAGCGTGGACTGGGGCGGCCTGCGCGTGAGCGACGAGCTGCCCGCGCCCCTGCCCGACCTGTACGCCGGCCAGCCCCTGGTGATGCTGGCGCGCTACGCCGGCGCGGACGACCAGGCGGGTACGGTCACGGTGAGAGGCCGCACGGCCAGGGGCCCTCTCGCCGAGCGCCTCGAGGGCGAGCTGCCGGCGGCCACGCCCCACCGGCGCGGGGGCCGGGCCGCCCCCCC
>DAOLDO010000722.1:0-3736 GCA_035327325.1 Chloroflexaceae bacterium
GACGAGCCGGGGTCGCCCTGGCGGCCGGCGCGGCCGCGCAGCTGGTTGTCAATCCGGCGGGCCTCGTGGCGCTCGGTGCCGATGATGTGCAGGCCGCCGAACTCGCGCACCTCGGCGCCCTCGGCCTCGGTCAGCGCCCTGGCCTCGGCGCGGGCGGCGGCCAGCTGCTCGGGGGTGGCCTCCTCGAACTTGATGCCCTTGGCGGCCAGCAGGTCGTCCACCAGGCCGTCGGGGTTGCCACCGAGCAGGATGTCGGTGCCGCGGCCGGCCATGTTGGTCGCCACCGTCACCGCGCTCTTGCGGCCGGCCTGGGCCACGATCGCGGCCTCGCGCTCGTGAAACTTGGCGTTGAGCACGCTGTGCTTCACGCCCGCCCGGCCCAGCAGGGTGCTCACCCGCTCCGAGGTCTCCACCGAGGTGGTGCCGATCAGCACGGGGCGGCCGAGGGCGTACATCTCCTCCACCTCGCGGACCACCGCCTTGAACTTGGCCTCCTCGTTGACGTAGATCTGGTCGGGCATGTCGTCGCGCACGGAGGGCTTGTTGGTGGGGATGATCACCACCTCGAGGTTGTAGATCTTGCCGAACTCCTCGCGCTCGGTGTAGGCCGTGCCGGTCATGCCGGCCAGCTTGCCGTACATGCGGAAGTAGTTCTGGAAGGTGATCGTGGCGAGGGTGACGTTCTCATTCTTGATCGACACGCCCTCCTTCGCCTCCACGGCCTGGTGCAGGCCGTCGGACCAGCGGCGGCCGGGCATGGCGCGGCCGGTGAACTCGTCCACGATCACCACCTCGCCCCCGGCGGTGACCATGTAGTCCTTGTCGCGCTGGAAGACGAAGTTGGCCTTGAGCGCGTTCTCGACGAAGTGGGTCTTCTCGAAGTGCTGGGGGTCGTAGAGGCTCTCGCCCTCGGGGATGCGCAGGAGGCGCTCGACGCGCTCGATGCCGTCGTCGGTGAGCGTGATGCTGCGCGTGCGCTCGTCAATGTAGAAGTCGCCATCGTGCTCGTAGCCCTCCTCCTTGACCTGCTTGGGGGTGACGCTCGAGCGGCGCAGGCCGCGCACGAGGCCGGCCACCTGGCGGTAAAGGTCGGAGGACTTCTGGGCGGGGCCGGAGATGATCAGGGGGGTGCGGGCCTCGTCGATCAGGATGTTGTCAACCTCGTCAACGATGGCGTAGTGCAGCTCGCGCTGGACCATCTGCTCCTTCTCGTAGGCCATGTTGTCGCGCAGATAGTCGAAGCCGAACTCGTTGTTGGTGCCGTAGGTGATGTCGGCCAGGTAGGCCTCTTTGCGCGGCACGGGGCGCCAGTGGACGAGGCGCTGGTCCTCGGGGTTGGCGTTGGGGTCGGCGTAGTCGGGGTCGTAGAGGGCGCTCTGCTCGTGGGCGATGAAGCCGACCTTGAGGCCGAGGAAGTGGTAGATCGGGCCCATCCAGCCCGCGCCGACCTTGGCCAGGTAGTCGTTGACGGTGACCAGGTGGGCGCCCTTGCCCTCCAGCGCGTTGAGGTAGAGGGCCAGCGAGGCGGTGAGGGTCTTGCCCTCGCCGGTCTTCATCTCGGCGATCTTGCCGTCGTGGAGCACGATGCCGCCGATCAGCTGCACGTCGTAGGGGCGCATGCCGAGGGTGCGGCGGGCCACCTCGCGCACGGTGGCGAACGCCTCGGGCAGGAGGTCGTCCAGGTCCTCACCGTCGGCGAGGCGGCCCTTGAACTCGGCCGTCTTGGCGGCCAGGGCCTCGTCGGCGAGGGCCCGGTACTCCTCCTCGAGCCCGTTGATCTCCTCCACCAGGGGCTGGATCTGGCGCACCGCCTTGTCGTTGGTGTCGCCCACAAGCTTCTTGAGCCAATTCAGCATTGCGAACTCCGTTCGCTGAAACAACAATCTGACGGCCACCCTGCGGGTGGCTCCGCGCCCATTATACTCGACGCCCGGGAGGGGGGGCAAGGTAAGGATGAAAGATGATGGATGATGGCCGGGCATGGCCGGATTCAGCCCTCAGCCTTCATCCTTCATCCTTTCCGCGAGGGCCCGGGCGAGCTGGGCGGGGGTGAAGGGCTTCTGGAGGTAGCGGTCGCCGGCGGGGCGCAGGCTCTGGCCGACGGGGGCGTTGTCGGCGTAGCCCGACATGAAGACCACGCGGACCTGAGGGCGACGGCCGCGCAGGGCGGCGGCGAGCTGCACGCCGTTGAGGCCGCCCGGCATCACCACGTCGGTGAGCAGCATGTCAATCGGCCCGGGGTGGGCCTCGGCGGCGGCGAGGGCGGCGGGGCCGTCTGCGGCCTCGATCACGGTGTAGCCCTGGCGGGCGAGGATGCCGCGGGCCAGGGCGCGCACCGAGTCGTCGTCCTCGACCAGCAGTACCGTCTCGGTCACGGCCCGGGGGAGGGGCGCGCCGGGCGCGGGCGCCTCGGGCGCCGCCACGCCGGGGGCCGTGGGCAGATAGACCCTGAAGCTGCTCCCCTGGCCGGGCTCGCTGGCGAACCAGATATGGCCCCCGCTCTGGCGCACGATCCCGTGGACGGTGGCGAGCCCGAGGCCGGTGCCCTTGCCGCGGGCCTTGGTGGTGAAGAAGGGCTCGAAGATATGGCGCTGGGTCTCCTCGTCCATGCCGGCGCCCGTGTCGCTGACGGCGAGCATGGCGTAGGGGCCAGGGGCGACCTCGGGGCGCTGGCGGGCGTGCTCGGCGCCGAGCAGCGCCTCGGCGGTCTCGACGACGAGCCGACCGCCCGCGGGCATGGCGTCGCGGGCGTTGATGCACAGGTTCATCACCACCTGCTCGATCTGGCCCGGGTCGGCGCGGACGTGGGGCAGGCCGGGCGCGAGGCGGATCGTGAGGGCGATGTCCTCGCCGAGCAGCCGGCGCAGCATCTCCTCCATGGCGCCGACGACGGCGTTCAGGTCGATCAGCTCGGGCTGGAGCACCTGGCGGCGGCTGAAGGCGAGGAGCTGGCGGGTCAGGGCGGCGGCCCGCACGCCGGCCTGGCGGATCTGCTCGGCGGACTGGGCCATGGGCGTGCGCGGGGGCACGTCCTCGAGCAGCATGTCGGCCTCGCCGAGGATGACCGTGAGCAGGTTGTTGAAGTCGTGGGCCATACCGCCGGCCAGGCGACCGAGGGCCTCCATCTTCTGGGCCTGGCGCAGCTCCTCCTCGGCGCGGCGGCGCTCGCGCATGTCGCGCACGATGGTCGAGAGGAACTCGGGCGCGCCGCCCGGCCCTTTGTGGGCGATGATCACCTGCGAGACCGGCACCTCGCCCCCGTCGCGCTGGCGCAGGGTCGTCTCGCCGGACCACGAGCCGTCGCGCACGGCGGCGGGGACGGCCTCGCCGCGCAGCCAGGCGTGGAGCCGCTCGGGGTAGAGGTCGGCCACGCGCAGGGCGGCGAGCTCATCGTCGTCGGGGATGGCGAGCGCGCGCCGGGCGGCCTGGTTGAGGAAGAGGATGCGGCCCTCCATGTCGCCCATGCCGACCAGGTCGGTGGTAGCCTCGATGATCGCCGCGAGGCGGGCGTGGGCGGCCTCGGCGCGGGTGCGGTCGCGCAGCTCGCGCTGGGCGGCCTCGTAGAGGCGCACGTTCTCCATGGCGGCGGCGGCCTGGGCGGCGAAGGCGGCGGCGAGGCGGGCGGGCTCGGCGGTGTAGAAGCCGGGCTCGTGCTTGTCGAGGGTGATCATGCCGACCAGGGGATCGCCGAACAGCATGGGGACGCCCAGCCACGAGCGGATCGGGTCAATCTGGT
>DAOLDO010000723.1:0-3728 GCA_035327325.1 Chloroflexaceae bacterium
CGCCTTCTGACCTGCCGCCGGGCCGGAGCGAGCCCCGGGGTGCACTGCGCGGGCACGCTGTCGGCCGGGACGGTGGGGCCGGCCGGGGCGCTCCCCCGCGTCGGCGCGCCCTTCCGCCAACCGCAAGCTGTCGGCGGAGCCCTTTCCCGCTCTGCGCCGCTGCCCATTCTGGGCTATACTTGGAGGGTGATGAGCGACAGCCCACTCACCCACGCCGACGACTTCGGCCCCAGGCTCTTCGCCCAGACGGCCTTCGCCCAGGAGCTTGGGGCGATCCCCGAGGCGGCCTTCCTGCCGGAGTACAGCATGGCCGCCGTGCCCGAGCTGATGCGCCGGGTCGGCGGCGTCAGCGACCCGGCCGCCCTCGCCGCCCTGGCCGCCGGCCTCAACACCCCCGCCGAGACCCTGACGCTCCTCGCCGGCATCTGCCCCGCGGCCTTCTGCGCCAACCCCGCCTTGCCCCTGCTCTTGCTCGAGAACCCCGCCCTCCCCGCCGAGTTCGAGCCGGCCTCGCTCGGCCGCCTGCTGAGCTACGAGGCCGTGCCCGAGGAACTGCTGGCCGCCGTGGCCCACCTGGCCCGCCCCGAACTGGCCCACGCCGCGCGCCTCCACGTGGGCCTGGCCGGGGAGCTGGCGGGCGGGCTCGACGCCGCGGTCGAGGCTGCCCTCGCCGCCGTCCCGACCGCGCCCGACGACGACCTGATGGCCCTGCTGCTGCTGCTCGGCCTGGCGCCCGCCTGGCTCAGGCCGCGCGCCGAGGCCGCCGTCGCCGCGCGCCCACCGCTGGCCCCCGCGCCGCGCCGCCCGGCGGCCGCCGACCCCGCGCCCGGGCCCGACGAGCTGGCCGCCATGCTCGCCGCCGACTCGCCGCGCGACCGGGCGCGCGCCGCGGCCGACCCTCGCCTCCCCCCCGAGCTGCTGGCCCGCGCCAAGACCGAGGAGGACTGGGGCGACGGCGACTACGGGGTCTACGAGGCCCTCGCGGGCAACCCGAGCACGCCGGCCGCCGTGCTTGTCGAGCTGGCCGCCGACCGCAAGGCCCTGGCCACCGGGGCCCGTCGCGCCGTGGCCACGAACCCCGGCGCGCCGCCCGAGGCCCTGGCCCTGCTCGCCGACGAGTACTACGCCCTCGACATCCCCCTGCTCCTGGCCGCCCACGGCAACCTCCCGCCCGAGCAGCGCGAGCGCCTGGCCGCGACGGCCCTCGAGCGGGCCCGCGAGGGCGCCGACCCGCTGCACCGGGCCGTGGCCCTCGCCCGCGCCGACGCCCCCGCCGCCCTGCTGCTCGCCCGCGCCCGCTCGCCCCACTGGGTCGAGCGCCTGGCGGTGGCCCTCAACCCCGCCGCCCCCGCGGAGGCCCGCGCCGCCCTCGTCCATGACGGCAACCGGCTGGTGCGCGCGGCCGCGCGGGGGGCCGGCCAGAGCTGACGAACGACGGAGTACCACATGAAGCCGCAGGCCCTGGCCGAGTACCTGGACGCGATGGTGGCGGGCGGGATCATGCTCAGCACGATGATCTGGGGCCCGCCCGGGATCGGCAAGTCGAGCATCGTCGCCCAGACGGCCGGCCGCTACGGCCTCGGCTTCATCGACGTGCGGCTCTCGCAGCTGGCGCCGACCGACCTGCGCGGCCTGCCCGTGCCCGAGAACGGCGTCTCGCGCTGGTACCCGCCCGAGTTCCTGCCCCGCGACGGGCGCGGCATCCTCTTCCTCGACGAACTGAACATGGCCCCGCCCGCAATGCAGGGCATGGCCCAGCAGCTCATCCTCGACCGGCGCGTCGGCTCGTACGTCGTGCCCGAGGGCTGGTTCATCTGGGCCGCCGGCAACCGCAAGGAGGACCGGGCCGCGGTCTTCGACATGCCCGCCCCCCTCGCCAACCGCTTCGTGCACCTCGAGGTCGAGCCCGACTTCGAGGACTTCAAGGCCTACGCCCTCGGGCGCGGCCTCCACGAGCAGGTCGTCGCCTTCCTGTCCTACCGCACCGCCCTGCTGCACCGCATGGACCCCCAGCAGCCCGCGTGGCCCTCGCCGCGCTCGTGGGAGATGGCGAGCCGCCTGCACGACGCCGGCCTCGACATCGCCCCCGTGGTCGGCCCCGCGGCCGCCGCCGAGTTCCGCGCCTTCGTGAGCCTGTACGCGACCCTGGTCGACCTCGAGGCCATCCTGCGTGGCGACGGCGCGGGCCTCGCCTTCCCCGCCGAGCCCTCGCAGCGCTACGCCCTCACCGTCGGGCTGGGCGTGCGGGCCCGCGACGCCGCCCAGGCCCACAACGCCTTCCGCTGGCTGGCGGGCGCAGCCGGCGGCGAGTGGGCCCAGCTCTTCGCCATGGACCTGTTCCGCCAGATGCGGGCCCGCGGCCAGATGGGCGAGCTGGCCCGGCTGGTCAAGGAGGACCCCGAGCTCCAGGCCTTCCTGCGCGAGTACCGCGAGCTGCTGGGTGCGGCATGAGCGACCCCGAGCTCGACCGGCAGGTCTCGGCGTCGCTGCTGCGGCTGCGCGTGCGCGCGCCCTTCTTCGCCACCCTGGCCCTGTTCGCGCCGGTGCGCGCCAGCGGCGAGGTCGAGACCGCGGCCACCGACGGGCGGGCGATCTTCGTCAACCCGGCCTACATGCGCTCGCTGGGCCCCCGCCAGCAGGACGCCCTGCTGCTCCACGCGGTGCTGCACGCAGCGCTGCTGCACCCGTCGCGGCGCGGCGTGCGCGACGAGCTGGTCTGGAACATCGCCGCCGACATCGTGGTGAACGGGATCATCGCCGCACAGGGCGACTTCGACCTCCCGCCCGACACGCCGCGCGACCCCGAGCTCGAGCGCCTGAGCGTCGAGGAGGTCTACGAGCTGCTGCGCTTCAGCCCCGAGCGCCAGCCGCCCCTGCCGGGCCTCGACCTGCTCAACAACGCCGTGGCGGGCGAGGCCGGCGACCGCGTGGGCGGCGACGGGCAGGCGAGCAGCAGGGTCTCGAGCGGGGCCCTGGCCGAGCTTGAGAGCCACTGGCGCAACGCCTTCCAGCAGGCCACGGTGCTGGCGCGCACCCTCGAGAAGGGCGGGCTGCCCGAGGCGGCGCGGCGCGAGCTGGAGGGCCTGGCGCCGGCGCGCATTGACTGGCGGGTCCACCTCTGGCGCTTCCTGACGCAGACGCCCAACGACTTCCAGGGCTTCGACCGGCGCTTCGTGGGGCGCGGGCTCTACCTCGAGGCCCTCGAGGGCGAGAGCGTGCGCGTCTTCGTCTGCGTCGACACCTCGGGCTCGGTCAACGACGCCCAGGTGCGGGCCCTGGTGAGCGAGGTGCAGGGCATCCTGCGCAGCTACCCACACCTCAGGTGCGACCTCTACTACGCCGACGACCGGCTCTACGGGCCGTTCCTGCTGCACGCCGACAGCCCGGTGCCCCCGCCGCTCGGCGGGGGCGGCACCGACTTCCAGCCCTTCTGCGCCGAGGTGGAGGAGCGGCGCGCGCCCCACGAGAGCGCGGTGGCGGTCTACCTCACCGACGGCTGGGGGATGTTCCCGAGGGCCGCGCCGCACCTGCCGACGCTCTGGGTGGCGACGCCGGGCGGGCGGGCCGTGGAGGAGTTCCCCTTCGGGGAGGCGGTGCGGCTGGTGGGGGTGGCGGGCTGAGGCCCGCGGGCAGGGGCGGCCCCTGTCAACCCGTCTTCTCCGAGCGGGGCTCGATCGCTCGTGTCGGTTAGCGGTTGGGGCGCCCCAGCGTGGGCGCCCACGTGGGGG
>DAOLDO010000724.1:0-3720 GCA_035327325.1 Chloroflexaceae bacterium
CGATGAAAGCACGGTCCAGATGCTCAAGATCGTGCAGCTCGCGCAGGACGCGGGTTTTACCATCGCCGAGATCCAGACCCTGCTGAACGGCTTCGCCCCGGACACGCCGCCGGCGGCCCGCTGGCAGCCGCTCGCCAGCCGGAAAATCCAGGAGCTGGACGCCCTCATCGTGCGCGCGCAGCAGATGAAGCAGGTGCTGGAAAAAGGCCTCAACTGCGGCTGCCTGCGTTTGGAGGATTGCGCCGTTGTGCTTGAGGAAGGGGCCTGCTGCGACGTGCGATGAACACGGCCAGGGCCTTATGGCCGATAGGAGCGCGTGCTGCACGCTCTGTTACGCACAGCACGCGCACGGCTCGGCCTATTGAGCTTCCGCCTGCTTGCGCACATCCGCCGCCCTGGCGAACTGTTCGTTGACCCTGTCAACTGCTTGCAGGGCGGTCTCCACCGAGTCCAGATCCGTTCGATTGGCGATGCTGAAACCCGCCGCCTGGGCAACCTGCTGGTCAAGCAGGCTGCTCGACTCAAAGCTCATCCGCAGAAACTCCTTGACCCCCTCCCCACCGGTAAAGCGCAACCAGTATGGGCCGCCGTTCGGCTCGATATCGAGGGTAAAGCGCAGGAACGGGCAGCAGAGCCGCTCGATGTTCAGGCCCTCGGCCACGATGGGCAGCATCTCGGGGCTGCTCGGCAACCGGAACGCATAGCCATCCGGCAGCTCCTGGACCTCCTGCACCGCGCTGTACACGTGCGCTGCGACCTCCAGCCAGCGCTCCCGCTGCTCGGGGGGGATCGGGTTTGGATTGCAGGCAATGATAACGTCGCTCCTGACCGCGCTATCGACCGACATCGCCGTTCCTTTCTCGTAGTCCAGAGGATCGGTAGACGTAGGACGTAGCATACGACGTAAAGTCAGCTTTAAGTCAAGAGCGATGAGCGTGTTCTTTACGCCTTCCTCCTGTAAGGCTGGTTGTCTCACGTCTGGCCCTCAGGCAAGCACAGCCGGGGAAGACAGAAGCCGTCCATGAAGCGGGCCGGCAGGGCCAGCGCCCAGGGCAGGCGTAGCAGCAGGACGACGAAGGCGGGGACCGCCAGGCGGCCACGCGGGCCGGCGCCCCCAACAATCGCGCTCACCCGCTCCTGTACGAGCGCCTGGAAGGTCTGCATGATCCGGGTCGGCAGCTCGCGCTGCCGCTGCACCGCGGCCAGGTCGCTCGGTGAGCAGCTGTTGGTGCTCGCGGTCTGCCAGCCCTGGGCGACCTCCTGGTAGGCAACAGGGTAGCCACGTGCCAGCATGAGGCGCGCGTGCAGGGGCACCCTCATGGTCGCGAGCGGCGGTCACCGCGATTCTGCGAGGCGCTGCTCGCTCTGGAGGGAGGTGACCAGGCGACGAACATTGCCCAGGCAGCACGAGCCCTGGGGATTACGAATGTCGCAGGCGCACTGTCCAGCCTGCACCCCCGCCGTAATGTCGGCGACGATCTGTGCGTGGGTGGAGGCGTCGGCCTGCTGCACCGCCTTGCGCGTGTACTGAAAGCAGTAGCACACCAACGCCGCCGGCTCGGCTGGCGCTTTTTGGAAGACGCGCTCGCGGAGCTGGTCAGCGGTGAAGTGCTGACCACCGTCGAAGGTAAAGTACACGACGGGACAGTCGGGCGTCGCGCAGAAGTGATACGCCGTATGCGTTACAGCGCGCAGGCTGGTGCGCAGCAGCGCCCGAACCGTGGCTACGGAAACGGCCTTGCCCTGCGCGGAACAGGCAGGGCACGCCGATCGCTGCGGTTGCGCGGGAACAGGCGCGGCATCAGACGAACAACAGCCAGCACCCTGGTCATCCCGTCGGGACGGGCTTTCCATCAGCCTCCTCCTCTCGCTCCATCACGGCAGCCCCACTCTGGCCATACGCCTTCACGAGGGAGCAGACACAGCGCTCGCCGGCGACGTCGTCTCGAGGTAGCTCGGCGCCCGCCGCCTGGATCTGGTGCAGATCAGCGCGCAGCGCGAGCAGGTCGGCGATGTGGCGGTCGAGCTGGCTGAGCCGCTCGACGAGGACGCCGAGCACGCGGTCACACGGAGCCATGCCCTGATCACGTGCGGCAAGGATCTCGGCAATGTCACCCAGACCAACGCCGAGGCTCCGGGCGCTGGCGATGAAGCGCAGCCGCTCGACATCGGTCGGGTGATAGCGTCGATAGTTATTGGCTGCTCGCTCAGGCGGCGGCAGCAGCCCGATCGACTCGTAGTAGCGGATCGTCTTCGCCGGCACCCCGCTTGCGCGCACCAGATCCTGTATCTGCATCGCTGACCTCCCGTGGCTCCAGCATACACCTTCCAGTCGCTGGAAGGTCAAGCGGTGGATTCAGCCAGTAGCTGGCGCATCTGCTCCAGAATCTGCACGGAGCGCCAACTCGGCCCAGGATAGCTGCTTGGCCCAGCTGCTCGACCGTATCTGTGCCGACCGGCTGCACCAGCCGGTTGAGACAACCCTCGCCCGGCTGCTCGCGCTCACCGGCTGCCAGCTCACATCCGAGGAGGGCCAGGCGGCCCTGACGCAGCTTCGAGGCGCTCACGCTCACCATTAACCGGCAGCTTCGGCCGATCCTGGAGGCAGCCGGCCTCCAGCTCCTGCAGGGCGAGCCAGCCGGCCTTGGGGGAGCGTACCAGGCCGCACTGTCCATGCTGCCACCTCGCTCGTGCGCTGCAGCTGCGTGCCGCCTGTGCTGATGGCGCTCGCCCTATCGAGGCAAGACCCGCCGGGTATACCAGCTGTTGCGCATTCCTCAACCGTGTGACTGGCGTTGGTTCTAGCACAGACCTTTCTCAGAGAGGCTCATCGGGCTCAAACGGTTCACAGTGGGGATCGACCGGCGTCCAGTCGCTCAAGGCGTAGCCCAGATCGCGCACATCACGGATTGGCGGGCTGGCGAACCTGCCGATACCGCAGTAAGCGCACGGGCAGATAATTGTTAGTTCCGAGCGGTCCCAGCGAAACTGAACGCCGTCGACCGTGAGCAGTGCGGCCTGATGCTGCTCATCGACGACCACCGTGCTCACGTCGATTGAGCGGCCGATGAGCCTGCCCACGCGCGCGGCAATCTCATTGCGAAGCGAAGCCGCTGCGCCCGGCCGCTGCCGTCGATACCCTTCGATCGCCCGGCGTTGCCACTCGCTGCCCGAAGTGGCAGCGCCTCCAATCACTACGATGTTCAGCTCGGCCGTCGGGGCGAGCATTGATTGTGTTTGCATACCTCGGCTCCCTGCCTCTGGAGTGCCATCTCGCGGGCCAGCTGCCCTGCGAGATGGCGGAATTCGTCACCTTGTCACGAACAGTGGAAACCCCGATTGTGGGTTGCCCCTCACGAGGGACGGATGTTCTGGTTGCTGCGGAAGATGTTCTCCGGATCGTACTCGGCCTTGATCCTGACCAGCCGGTCATAGTTGGCGCGGTAAGCCTCGCGGATGGCGCCCTCGCCGTCCTCGCCGAGGAAGTTGACGTACAGGCCGGGGCTGGCGTGAGGGGCCATGCGCGCCTTTGCCCGCCAGGTCCAGGTCGTCTCCGCCTCGCCGCCGCCATCGACCCACATGCCGATGTTCACGACCGAGTAGTGTTCCTCGCGCAGGGCAAAGGCGGTCGCGGCGGGCGCCCTCCCGGGGGCCGCCCCGTGGGCCTGGGGGACATTCACTACCGGCAGCGGGGGGGGCCGGGCGGACGCCGTGGTGGCC
>DAOLDO010000725.1:0-3720 GCA_035327325.1 Chloroflexaceae bacterium
CCCCGCCAACATCGTGATCACGGCGCTCAAGGCGGCGGAGGACAGCGACGACCTGGTGGTGCGGGCCTACGAGAGCGCCCGGGTCGCCACCCAGGGCGAGATCCGCTTCCCGGCCTGGGGCCGCACCATCGCCGCCAGCTTTCGCCCAGGCGAGATCAAGACCTTCCGCGTGCCCCGCGACGGCTCGCGGCCCGCCGTCGAGGTTGACCTGCTCGAGTGGGAGGGGGCCGATCGCTCCGTCTGAGCCACCGGGCGAGGCTGCTGCCCCCGGGCCGGGCGACCACGTGGGGTCGCCCGTACGTGCCTCCAATGGGGGAGCGGGCGGCCCGGCGTGGCCGCCCCGCCTGCGACGGACGTACGGGCGGCCCGGCGTGGCTGCCCCGCCTGCGACGGACGTAAGGGCGGCCCAGCGCGGCCGCCCCTCGCACAGAAGACCAGTCTAGCGATGTAGGCGCGGGGCGCCGGCGCGGCCCTCGCCTTGCAGCGGCGCCACACCATGAACCTGCCCCTGCGCCAGTACGTCAGCCTGCTGCGCGAGTACCTGGCCGCCCAGCGCGCCAGGGTGCTCCTGCTCGCCCTGCTGCTCTTCGGCGGCATCGCGCTGCAGCTGCTCAACCCGCAGATCCTGCGGGCCTTCATTGACAGCGCCCAGGGCGGGGGGCCGCTGGCGGGCCTGGTCACGGCGGCCCTGGCCTTCATCGGCGTGGCCCTGCTCCAGCAGGCCCTCGCCGTCGGCGCGACCTACGTGGGCGAGCTGGTGGGCTGGACGGCGACCAACGCGCTGCGCGCCGACCTGCTCCAGCACGCGCTGAGCCTGGACATGGGCTTCCACAACGCCAGGACGCCCGGCGAGCTGATCGAGCGCATTGACGGCGACGTGACGGCGATGGCCAACTTCTTCGCGCAGTTCGTGCTGCGCGTGCTGGGCAACGCCGTCCTGCTCGTCGGCATCCTCGTGCTCTTCGCGCGCGAGGACTGGCGGGTGGGCCTGGTGATGGGCGGCTTCGTGCTGGTGGCCCTCGCCGTCCTGGTCAGGCTGCGCAACATCGCGGCGCCCTCGTGGGCGGCGGGGCGGGCGGCGAGCGCCGCCTTCATGGGCTTCGTCGAGGAGCGGCTGGGGGGGCTGGAGGACATCCGCGCGAGCGGCGCGGCGCCGCAGCAGATGCGCCAGCTCTACGGGCACATGCGCGAGCTGGTGGCCCGCTACCGCCGCGCCCGCATGGTCGAGCACGGCGCCCTGGTCGCCACCAGGGGCACCTTCGCCCTGGGCCAGGCCGCCGCCCTCGCCGTGGGCGCCTACCTCTTCTTCGAGGGCGCGCTCAGCGTCGGCACGGTGTACATGATCGCGTACTACGCCGGGCTGCTCGTGAGCCCGCTCGAGCAGCTCACGACCCAGCTGCAGGACCTCCAGCGCGCCGGGGCCGGCATCGAGCGCGCCGCCGAGCTGCGTGGCTTCCGGCCGGCGGTCGGCGACGGGGCGAGCGCGGCCCCGCCGGCGGCCCTCGCCGTGGAGCTCGACGGCGTCTCGTTCGCCTACGCCGAGGGCCACCCGGTGCTCGATGGGGTCTCGCTGCGGCTGGCCCCCGGCGCGGTGCTCGGCCTGCTGGGGCGCACGGGCAGCGGCAAGACCACGATCACCCGCCTGCTGGCGCGGCTCTACGACCCGGGCGCGGGCGCCGTGCGCCTGGGCGGCGTGGACGTGCGCGAGCTGCGGCTGGCCGAGCTGCGCCGCCGCGTCGGCGTGGTCACCCAGGACGTGCAGCTGTTCCGCGCCAGCGTGCGCGACAACCTGACCTTCTTCGACCGCTCGGTGCCAGACGAGCGGATCGTGGCCGCGCTGGAGGAGATGGGCATGGGCGCGTGGCTGCGCGCGCTGCCCCGCGGGCTCGACACGCCGCTGGCGAGCGGCGAGGCCCTCTCGGCCGGCGAGGCCCAGCTGCTGGCCTTCACCCGCGTGCTGCTGAAGGAGCCCGGCCTGGTGATCCTGGACGAGGCCTCGTCGCGCCTCGACCCGGCCACCGAGCGGCGGCTGGAGCGGGCGGTCGGCCGGCTGCTGGCGGGGCGCACCGGGATCATCATCGCCCACAAGCTCGCGACGGTCCAGCGGGTTGACGCGATCGCCATCCTCGAGGCGGGCCGGGTGGTCGAGCACGGGCCGCGGGCCGCCCTGGCCGCCGACCCGAGCTCGCTGTTCGCGGGGCTGCTGCGCGCCGGCCTGGAGGAGGTGCTGACGTGAGCGAGCCGGCGACCGCCCGCGCGACCCCCGTGCCGACCATGGCCCTGCTCCTGAAGCTGGCCCGCTTCGCCGGCCGGCCCCTGGCGGCGAGCTCGCTGCTCTGGGTGGCCTTCTTCGGCGGCGGCCTGGCCGTCGGGGCGCTCCTGCGCGCGGTCTTCGACCGGCTCAGCGGCGCCGCACCCGCCGGCCTGAGCGTCTGGTCGCTGATCGCCCTGGTGGTGGGCGTGGAGCTCGCCCGCCTCCTGCTCAGCCTGGCCCCCGCCCTGATCAACGTCCTGGTCGAGTTCAGGCTGCTCACGCTGCTGCGCGCCAACCTGCTGGCCCGCATCCTGAGCTACCCCGGCGCCCGCGCCCTGCCCGACTCGCCCGGCGAGGCGGTCAGCCGCTTCCGCGACGACACCGCCGAGGTCTCCACGCTGCTCTGGTGGTCCACGGTCGTGCTCGGCCAGGTGGTCTTCAGCGTGGCCGCCCTGGCGATCATGGCCCGGATCGAGCCCCGGATCACGCTGGTGATCCTCGTGCCCCTGGTGCTGGTCACCGCGCTGATGCGCCTGGTCCGCGGCCGGGTCGAGCGCTACCGCCGGGCGAGCCGCAGCGCCACGGGCGCCGTGACCGGCTTCCTCGGCGAGACTCTGGGGGCCGTGCAGGCCGTGAAGCTGGCCGGCGCCGAGGCCGCTGTGCTGGGCGAGTTCCGCCGCCTCAACGACGCCCGCCGCGCCCAGACCGTCAACGACCGGGTGTTCAGCGCGGTGATGGACTCGCTCTTCTTCAACATCGTCAGCCTGGGCGTCGGCGCGATCCTGCTGCTCTCGGCCCAGGCCATGCGCGCCGGCAGCTTCAGCGTGGGCGACTTCGCCCTGTTCGTCTACTACCTGGAGTGGGTGACCGAGCTGCCCTACGTCGCCGGCGTGCTGATGGCCCGCTACCAGCAGACCGGCGTGGCGATCGAGCGCATGCTGGCCCTGCTGCCCGGCCAGGCCCCCGAGGCCCTGGTGCGTCCGGGCCCCGTCTACCTGCGCGGCGAGCTGCCCGCCGTCCCCCTCCCCGCCCGCGCCGAGGCGGACCGCCTGGAGCTGCTGGAGGCCCGCGGGCTGAGCTACGCCCACCCCGGCTCGGGCCGCGGCGTCGCCGGGGTTGACCTGCGGCTGGAGCGCGGCTCGTTCACGGTGGTCACCGGCCGGATCGGCGCGGGGAAGAGCACCCTGCTGCGGGCGCTCGTCGGGCTGCTGCCGCTCGACGCGGGCGAGGTCCGCTGGAACGGCCGGCGGGTCGAGGACCCCGCGGCCTTCTTCACGCCGCCGCGGGCGGCCTACACGCCACAGGTGCCGCGCCTCTTCAGCGAGCCACTGCGCGACAACATCCTGCTCGGCCTGCCCGCGGAGCGGGTGGATCTCGAGGCGGCCCTGGCCCTCAGCGTGCTCGACCGCGACGTGGCGACCCTGGAGGCCGGCCTCGACACCGTGGTGGGCCCGCGGGGCGTGCGG
>DAOLDO010000726.1:0-3719 GCA_035327325.1 Chloroflexaceae bacterium
GGGCCAGCTCGTGGAGCGGGCGGCGGAGTGTCTCGGCGGGATCGTCGCTCTGCAGCACCCAGATATCGCCGGTGCTGCGGTTCCATGCGCCGCCGATGCGGGCAGCGGTGAGCGGCCGACGCAGGATGGCCAGCCGGCCGAGCGGAATGCCGGCGGCGCGGGCGCGCTGCCAGAGCATCCGACACTCCTGCGGCGGCTCCATCGCGATGTTGTGGCCGGTCGCCCGTTCAGCGGCGACTCGTTCCTGAAGCGTCATTTCGATCATGGTTGTCTCCCTGTTGTTCCTGGTTACGCTCCGCCGCTGTCTCGGCATTCAGGCGTTCCTGGTGCCGTAGCGTGCTGCGGGCGCGACGATAGTGTTCAAGCCCTGGTCGGGTATGGCCATCGGCGCGAGCATGCAGTCGGGCAAGCCAGCAGATGATCTGCCGTTCCCAACGCTGCGACCGGGCGACGACCGGCGTATCAGCTGTTGTCATCGTAGAAAGCTCCGGGTGCGGATAGCGCGCCGATGTCAACTGGGCGATACCCGCACGATTGCTCGGGCATCACTCATCAGTCGGCGGCAGCAGGGTTGGGCGGCGCCGGCGGGCAAGCCCACGCGTGCGGGCAGCCTCGGCGTCCCACTGCTGGGCGAACTGCTGGAGCGACGGGCGCTGAAGTCGCGCGAGGTGCATGGCCGTCGCCGACGAGACGCCGGTTGTCGCGGCGATCTCATCGGCCAGGGCCTGCAGGTCGGCGTCGATCGGCGTGTCCTGCCCCGAGCCGGTCGAAGGGTCGGTGGTTGGGTGCTTCGTGTTCATCGTGGTTCTCCTCGTGGTTGTCATTGGTGTCAATCGCCAACAAAAAAGGCCGGACGCCGCTTCTCAGTGGCATCCGGCCCATGCGGGCGCAACCGTCGTGCGGACAGCAATCGTGATCAGTTCGTGAGCATGTCCTCCTTCCTCGATGTCGATAGGGGTTGTTGGTTAGGCCAGCGCCACCTGATCCCAGTGTTCGAGATCGGCGGCGGGAATCAGTGCGAGCTCGCGATCGTCAAGCAAGGCTTCCGCATCAACCCGCTGCCAGGGCAGGCCGACCCGCGCCCGGTAATCGGCGACGTGGTAAACCAACCTGGCTTCGCGCGAGCAGCGCAGCTTTGCGACCGAGAGACCATAGGCGTCGGTATAGGCGCGGCCAATGCCCTGGTCAAAGCCGATCAGGGCCAGCCGGGCCGGGCCAGAGCTGTCGAAGCTCATCACCAGTGGCGTTGCCAGCACCCAGGAGGGCCGGCCAACACCCAGCAGGTGGATGCGGCGCTGGAAGGGGTCGAGCGTGACGGCCGCCTCGAGATCCGCGATCAGTCGCTCGTACCAGCAGGCCGAGTCGCGGCTATAGTGGGCCGGCACCAGGCCGCCAATCGCGCAGACGGGCCAGTCAGGCGGGCCATCCGGCTCGTCGGCGAAGCCCCAGGCGAGACGCTGACCAAGCTGCACCTGCTCGTCGTCGTCGAAGCACAGCGTGCGGTCGCGCAGCAGATCACCGATCATCGCATCGGCGTCGGCAGCTGGGTAGTGGATCACCGGGACAATCGGTGGGTCGGGGGTACGGCAAAGCTGGCGGCAGAGCGCCTGCAGCTGCGCATCGTCGCGCTCGCTGGCGGCGCTATCGCCAATCGTGTCGTAAGTCGCCGCCCAGTCAAGCCAGGGCGCGTCGATCTGGCCGGCCTCAGCGGTGCAGCGCGTGCGCGCATGCCAGCCGGCGACCAGGTGAGCGTAGCGGGCGAGCGATGGCCGCACCGGGTTGCCCGGCGGGAAGGCCCAGGAGTCAAGAACGACGTGAACATCCGGCGTGCGTTGCAGCAGCCGGTCGGCGGTCGACCCGGCGGGCACCAGGAAGTGGTGCTGACCGGCGAGCATAGCAACCAGGCAGTCGCGCGGTCGGGGTCGCGCCCCAACCGCGAAGTAGAAGGTCGGTGGGGGCATGGGTTCTCCAGCGCAAAGCAACAGCCCGGCGCGTGTCGCGTCGGGCTGTCAAGCGGATGAGCAGGGGGACGAACGAGGAGCGCTATGCGCCCTCAGCGGCACATCGGCGACGGCAAGTCGCGTGGCTGGGCATCGACGCCGCGCTGCTGGTCAGCAGCGCGGCGCACCAGGGTGATGAGCGCCACGGGCGCGTGCGCAAGGGCCGGCGGTGAACGCCGGCGGGCGGAGCCTCGCTACGCGGCAGGTAGTGATAGTGAAGGGCTACCTGGACGTAGGGAGGTGATAAGAGGAGTGTAATCTTGGGAGATCGATACCGTATCAGATATCAGTGCTGATGTTTGTCGAGGAGGTCGAGATTGGATCCGGGCAAGATATGCTTATCCCCTTTGTCAAGACCACTGAAGGACGAAAAGAAGCACATGGGTGTAAATGGTTTTGGGTGTGCCCTGGCGCGGTCAGGCAGCCTTCAGCAGGCCGAGTCAAGACCGACTGTCCCGACACATCCCACCATGGAGCGGGTGGTCTTGACCGGTCTGCTACGCTGAGGCTGTCGCGCCAGGTCCACCCCGGCTTAGCGTGCGCCATAGACCGCTGCGGGCGCCCGGTAGTCTAAACTCTGGTGGAGTCGTTGGGTGTTGTAAAAGTGCATGTAGTCTCGGATTCCCGCCACGGCAGCCGGCACCGTCTGATAGTCGTGCAGATACAGGTGCTCGTATTTCACGCTGCGCCAGAAGCGTTCGATGAAGATGTTGTCGAACACCCGCCCGCGACCGTCCATACTGATCTGGACGCCGGCGGTCTCCAGACGACTGGTGAACGCCTGGGCCGTGAATTGACTGCCCTGGTCCGTATTGAAGATCGTCGGTGTGCCGCGCAGCAGCGCGCGATCAAGCGCTGCACAGCAGAAGCTGCCCTCCAAACTCGTGGAGATTTCCCATGCGATGATGCACCGGCTAAACCAATCCATGATCGCCACCAGATAGACGAACCCGAGCGGCATCGGCACATACGTGATGTCGGCGCACCAGACCTGATCGGGCGCATCAATGACCGCATCCCGCAGCAGGTAGGGGTAGACCCGATGACCTGGCGTGCTCGTCACAGGGCGCTTGCGCAGCATCACCGCCTGGATTCCCAATTGGCGCATCAACCGACGCACGCGTTTGCGATTGACCGCATACCCCTGCGCCCGGAGCACCGCCGTCATCCGGGGGACGCCGTAGAACGGGGTCTCCATGTACTGCTGATCAATCCGGCGCAGCAGGTCGAGGTTCAGCGGATCAATCGGCTGGGCCTGGTAGTAGTACGACGCCCGATTGAGGCCGAGGAGCGCACACTGACGCCGCACACTGATCGTCGGATGATCCGGTTCGAGGAGCGCGCGTTTCTCCTCAACCGAAACGGTCAACTTTTTTTTTCACCCATGCCAGTTCCATCTGGAGCCGGCCAATCTGCTCAAACAGTTCCGCTTCACGCGCCGTTTGTGCCTGCTGTTCACGTACCTGCTGCCGACCAAAGAGGCTGCTGCCACCGTCAAGCAACTGCTTCTTCCATTGGGTGATTTGGGTCGGATGGACCTCGTATTCACTCGCAAGCTGGCTGAGCGTCTTCTGCTCCTTCGCCGCTTCGAGGGCGAGGCGGAACTTGAACTCAGCACTCCGATGTTGGCGTTTCTTGGTCATACCCCCTCCACAATTCGGTACAAATGCTTTACAGCATCGTACATATCTTGTGGTCCAGTTTCTGGGGATAATTATA
>DAOLDO010000727.1:0-3719 GCA_035327325.1 Chloroflexaceae bacterium
CGCCGATGCTACTGGGGCCTGAGCCCTGGGAACGTAGGTCCACGCACCCTGCCACCCACAGCCCCCGTCGAAGTGCTCGACGGGGGCTGTTGACTCTGCCCACGAGGCGTCGGGAGCCTGGATGGCCGCCGTCTCAGTCGGCGGAGGCGCGGGGCGCCCAGCCGCGGCGCAGCATGGGCCAGGCCTGCCAGAGGTACTCGAGCCCCGAGACGACCGTCCAGAGGACGGCCAGGGCGATGGCGTAAGGCCAGAGGGCGAGGAGGGGGACGAGGGCCCCGCCAAGGGCTGTGCCGAGCAACCCGCCGGCCTCGGCGTTGGCCGCGAGCAGACGCCACACCAGGGCGACGACGGTGACGACGAGCTTCTGCTTGCCGAGCTGGCCGGCGGAGATGACGACGCCCTCGGCGGCGGCGTACGAGCGCAGGCCCGAGACGACGAACTCGCGCACGATGATCGTGAAGGCGACCCAGCCGGAGAGCAGACCGGTCTGCACCATGGGGAGCAGGGCGCCGGTGACGAAGATCTTGTCGCTGATCGTGTCGAGGAAGATGCCGAGGGGGGAGACGACCTTGAGGCGGCGCGCGAGCTTGCCGTCAGCCATGTCGCTGAGGGCCATGAGGACCAGGAGCGCCACGGCCCAGAGGTAGCTCTCGGGGAGGGCCATCAGCACTAGCCAGACCAGCAGGGGGGTGGTGACGATGCGAAACAGGCCCAGCAAATTGGGCAGGCTGCGGACGCTGAAAAACATAGTGCGTTCCTGTGTGGGCCCCCGGCTTTCGGCTGCAAGCTTGGCCCGGATTATAGCACAGGCCCCTGACCCGGGCCGGAAAGGGCCCTATGGTATAATTGCCCGTGGCGGCCATCGGGACGCTGCCTGTAGCTCTCGCCCGACCGCCTCTGCCCCCGTCTGACCCGCTAGAGGTGTGGCCGCGCAGCCCTGGCGCCGCGCAGTCCCCGGCAGCGACTGGCCGGGGCCTATCAGAGCTTACTGGGTGAGTCGCTGCGCGCCTATGATCGCGATCCTCGATCAGCTCAACCAACTCCTCTCGGCGGTCGTCCTGATTGTGACCTTCTCGCTGCTGGCGTATATCGCCATGCAGAACTGGCGCAACGATATCGCCCGGGCCCTGCTGGTCCTGCTCGCCGGGGTGGTGGTCGTCTACGGCGGCGACCTGCTGCTGAGCAGGGCGAACCGGGCCACGACGATGGAGTTTCTGGGCCGGGCGCAGTGGCTGGGCATCGCCGCGGTGCCGGCGGCCTACATCCACCTGGCGAACGGTCTGTTCGCCCTCGGCGAGCGCCAGGAGCAGGCCCGCAGGGCGCGCTGGCTGGTCTACCTGGCCTACCTGGGGGCCGGCGTGACCTTCCTGCTGGTGGCCCTGGGCACCGAGCTGATCGTGCACGGCGGGCTGCTCAGCGGGCCGATCGCCCAGTTCCAGCCCGGCCCCCTCTTCTGGGCCTACGTCCTGTTCTTCCTCGCGGGCTCCCTGGTGGCCTTCGCGGCGATCCTGCACTCGCAGCGCAGCGCCCTGACCTTCACGCAGCGGCGGCGCCTGGTCTACCTGGGGGCGACCTTCGCCGCGCCCGGCATCGGGGTCTTCCCCTTTCTGATGATCGGGGCGCCGCCTGTGGTGCCGGCGGCGGCCATCCTGCTGCTCCAGTCGGTCGCCAGCGTGATTGTGGCGGCGATGGTCACGGTGATGACCTACAGCATCGCCTTCCAGGGCGTGCTGCTGCCCGACCGCCTGATCAAGCAGGACTTCCTGCGCTGGTGGCTCTACGGACCCTTCGTCGGCATCACGATCATCCTGTTTATGCAGGCGGTGCCGCTGCTCGAGCGCCTGCTGGGGCTGCCGCAGAACACCCTGCTGACCTTCGGGGTGATGCTGATGACAGTGCTGATGCCAATCTTCGTCAGCCGGGTGAAGCCGTACCTGGACGCGCTGGTCTACATGCAGGACCAGGAGGAGATTGACTACCTGCGCAACCTGCCGCGCAGCACCTTCACGCGGGCCGACCTGCGCACGCTGCTGGAGAACTCGCTGGTGGCGATCTGCGGGGCAATGCGCGTTGAGACGGGGTTCGTGGCGGCCCCCGGCGACGGCAGCTACACGATCAAGGCGGTGTGCGGGGCGCGGCGCGAGGTGAAGCGCTTCGTGGCCGAGTACCCGCTCGACGAGCTGATGCCGCAGCTGGCGACGCTGCCGCCGCGGGGGCGCGACACGCTGCCGCCGACCGACGCGTTCCTGTCGTGCGGGGGCTTCTGCCTGCTGCCGCTGCACAGCCCCGACGGGCTGTTCCTGGGGGCCCTGGCGGTGGCCTACCCGCCCGAGCAGCTGCGGCGGGGCGGGGGGCTGGCGGCGGAGACGCGCCAGCTGATCAGCGTGCTGGCCCACCAGATGGAGCTGGCCCTCTCGACGGTGCAGATGCAGAGCCAGATCTTCGACGCCCTGCGCGGCCTCGGCCCCGAGATGCAGTCGCTGCAGCAGCTGGCCAGCAGGCTCGAGCAGGCCACCCCGGCGAGCCTGGCCGAGATCGACGGGGACCTGATCCTGGACCCCGGCTTCCCGCAGCTGGTAAAGGACGCCCTGACCCAGTTCTGGGGCGGGCCGAAGCTGGCGGAGAGCCCGCTGATGGGGCTGCGCACGGTCAAGCGGGCCCTGGAGAGCCAGGGCGGCAGCCCCACGCGGGCGCTGCAGGCGGTGCTACGCCAGGCGATCGGCAACCTGCGGCCCGACGAGCAGCTCGACCCATCGGCCCAGGAGTGGCTGCTCTACAACCTGCTCGAGGGGCGCTTCTTGCAGCGCAAGACGGTGCGGGACGTGGCCAACAGACTGGCGATGAGCGAGTCGGACTTCTACCGCAAGCAGCGGATCGCGATCGAGCAGGTGGCCCGGCAGCTGGCGCTGATGGAGGACGGCGAGGGGTGAGAGTGCTGCTTGCCGAGGACGAGCCCGACATCCAGCTGATCACCCGGCTGGCCCTGGAGGGCTCCGGCTGCACCGTGGTGGCGGTGGCGGACGGCCAGGCCGCGCTGGAGGCGGCGGCGGGGCAGGACTTCGACGTGGTGCTGCTGGACGTGATGATGCCGCGGGTGGACGGGTTCACGGCCTGCGCGCGGCTACGCGAGGACGCCCGCACGCGCGACCTGCCGGTGATCTTTCTCACGGCCAAGTCGCAGGAGGGCGAGGTCGAGCACGGGCTGGCCCTCGGCGCCCAGGGGTATATTGTGAAGCCGTTCGATGTCTTCAGCCTGGCGGAGCGGATCAGCGCGATCCTCTACCAGGGGTAATGGGCCGGCCAGGCTGTCTGGCCGGAGAGCGGAGCTGCTAGCACGGCGATGACCGCAGTGTCGGACACCCTGATGAGCCTCGACCGGGAGACGCTGCTGGCCCTCTACAGGGCGAGCCGGCGGCTGGCCCGGGCGCCGGCGGCGCCGCAGATCCTGCGGGCGCTGCTCGAGGGCGCCCGCGACGCCCTGGGCTGCTCGGCGGCGGCGGTCTACTGTGACGAGGGGCGCGCCGGCGAGGGCGCCCTGCACCTGGCCGACAGCCTGCCGGCGGGGGCCACGCTGCCCGCGCGGCTGGCGCCCGGCGGGGTGTGGCTGCGGGGCCTGGCCCGGGCGCGGGTGCTGGCGGCGGAGGGGCGCCCCGACGAGGATCCGGCGGCGGCGGTGGCCGCCCAGAGCGCCGGCGAGACGACCCTGGCGGCGGCCGCGG
>DAOLDO010000728.1:0-3712 GCA_035327325.1 Chloroflexaceae bacterium
GCGATCGTGTTCGCCACGAAGGCCCCGCGCCTGGCCGGGTCGCTCAGGGTGTCCATCGTCTCCAGGCCCTCGAAGGCGTCCTTGCAGTAGAACACCCCGGCCTCGTAGGGCTCCTCGTCGCCCACGAAGCCGATGCGCTGCCCGTACTGCCGGTTGATCGCCGCCCCGCCCACCAGCAGCGGGAAGCTCAGCCCGCGCTTGTGCAGCTCCTGCACGCACAGCGGCATCTGCTTGCTCGTGCTCACCAGCAGCGCCGAGAGGCCGATCGCGTCGGCGCCCACCTCGACCGCCTTCTCGATGATCGTGTTCACCGGCACCTGCTTGCCCAGGTCGTAGACCGTGTAGCCGTTGTTGGCCAGGATGGTGTGGACCAGGTTCTTGCCGATGTCGTGCACGTCGCCGTAGACCGTCGCCAGCACCACCTTGCCCTTGCTCGTGCCCTCGAGCTTGTCGAGGTAGCGCTCGAGGCGGGCCACGGCCTTCTTCATCACCTCGGCCGACTGGAGCACGAAGGGCAGGATGAGCTGGCCCGAGCCGAACAGGTCGCCCACCTCCTTCATCGCGGGCAGCAGCACGCCGTTCAGCACCTCCACCGCGGCCGCGCCCTGGGGCGAGGCGCCGTCGGCGTCCTTCACGGCCACGGCCGCGTCGGTCAGGCTCAGGCCGCCGGCCTGGAGCCTGCGCTCCACCGCCTCGTCAATGTCGGCCTCCACGCCCTCCTTCTTGCGGTTGAGGATCTTCCAGTGCAGCCGGGCGTCGGTGTCGAGCGCCGCCGTCGGGTCGGCCGCCTCGGCCTTGCCCGCGGTCGCGTTCTGCTCGAAGTGGGCGATGAAGCGCGCCAGGGCGTCCTCGCGCCGGTTGAAGATCAGGTCCTCGCAGAGCTCGCGCTCCTCGGCGGGGATCTGGGCGTAGGCGGTGATGTGGGCCGGGTTGATGATCGCCGTGTCGAGCCCCGCCGCCGCGGCGTGGTAGAGGAAGACCGAGTTGAGGGCCGCGCGGGCGTGGGGCGCCACGCCGAAGCTCAGGTTGCTCACGCCCAGCGTGGTGAAGCAGCCGGGGATCCGCTCCTTCACCAGCCTGATGCCCTCCAGGGTCTCGACGGCGGCGCCGCGCAGCTCCTCCTGCCCTGTGGTGATCGGGAAGGTCAGCACGTCGAAGATCAGGGCCTCGGCGGGCACCCCGTACTCGTCGCGGGCGATCTGGGCCAGGCGCTGCGCCACGGCCAGCTTGCGCTCGCGCGTGTGCGCCATCCCCTCCTCGTCGATCGTCATGGCCACCGTCGCGGCGCCGTAGCGCGCCACCAGCGGCAGCACCTTGTCAATCTTCTCGCCCCGCCCGCCCTCCAGCGAGACCGAGTTGACCACCGCGCGCCCCGGGTACATCGCCAGGGCTGCCTCGAGCACGTCGGCCTCGGTGGTGTCGATCACCAGGGGCAGCTCGATGTTCATGGTCAGCTTCTTCAGCAGCGTCACCATCTGCTCGCGCTCGTCGGGGCGCTCGGTCATGGCCACGCAGACGTCGAGCAGGTGCGAGCCGCTGTCCACCTGCTCGCGGGCCACCTCGAGCACGCCGTCGTAGTCGTCGGCCAGCAGCAGCTTCTTGACCTTGCGCGAGCCCAGGGTGTTGACCCGCTCGCCGATCATGGTCAGGGTGATCTCCTGCCTGAGGGCCGCCGCCCGGATGCCCGACGAGACCGAGGGGATGTACTCGACCTCGCGCGGCGCGGGCGCCCGGTCGTGGCCCACGGCCTCGCGCAGCCGCCTGATGTGCTCGGGGGTGGTGCCGCAGCAGCCGCCGACCACGCCCACGCCGTACTCGCCCACGAACTCGCCCAGGATGCGCGCGAAGGGCTCGGGCTCCATCGGGTAGACGGTCTGGCCGTCCACCTCGAGGGGCAGGCCGGCGTTGGGGATGCAGGAGATCGGCTTGCGCGAGTGGGCCGTCAGGTACTGGATGGCCGCGCGCATGTGCTCGGGGCCGGTCGAGCAGTTCAGGCCGATCACGTCCACCGGCATGGCCTCGAGGGTAGCGATCAGGGCGGGCACGTCGGTGCCGAGCAGCATGCGGCCCGACAGGTCGAGGAAGACCTGGGCCTGCACGGCGACATCGGGGCGGCCGAGCTCGGCCTTGGCCCGCCTGATCCCGTCCAGGGCCGCCTTCACCTCGAGGATGTCCACCGAGGTCTCGACCAGCAGCACGTCGGCGCCGCCCTCGATCAGGCCCACCGCCTGCTCGCGGAAGATCGCGGAGAGCTGCTCGAACGTGATGTCTGAGAGGGCCGGGTCGTCGGAGGAGGGCAGCTTGCCGGTGGGGCCCATCGAGCCGGCGACATAGCGCGGGCGGCCGTCGGCGGCCTCGAAGCGGTCGGCCACCCCGCGGGCCAGGGCCGCGGCGGCGCGGTTCAGCTCGACGGTGCGCTCGCCCAGGCCCCACTCCTCCAGCCTGAGCCTGGTTGACTGGAAGGTGCAGGTCTCGAGCACGTCGGCGCCGGCCTCGAGGAACGAAGCGTGGATCTCGCCGATCACGTCGGGCCGGGTGAGCACCAGGTAGTCGCGGTTGCCGTAGGTGGCCTCGCCGCCGTAGTCGGCCACGGTCAGGTCGAAGGTGTCAATGCTGGTGCCCATGGCGCCGTCGTAGATCAGGACGCGCTCGGCGAGGGCCTCGAGGTAGGTTGGCTTCCGCTGGCTCACTGTCGCTTGCTCCTCTGGCGCCCGGGGGCGCAAAAAAAACCTTCACGGGCTGGCGTGAAGGCGTCTTCGACCTCATCTTCCCAGCTTGCGCTGCCGGAGTTGGCACCGTGCTTGCCGGTTGCCGGGGCTTCGTCGGGCCGGTCCCTCCACCCCTCTGGATGAGCTATATTCGCTTGTTCGGGTGAGTATAGCACGCCGTTCGCGGCGGTGTCAAACCCGGCCCGCGCCCGCGACGTGCCCCGCACAATGTAGTCAACGGTCACGCCGTGGTAGGGTCGCCCCGCGTGGTCGCCCCGCGTGGTCGCCCCGCGTGGTCGCCCCGCGTGGTCGCCCCGCCGCGCCGCAACGCGGTAGGGGCGACCCGTGTGGTCGCCCCGCGTGGTCGCCCCGCCGCGCCGCAACGGTCACGCCGTGGTAGGGGCGACCCGGGTGGTCGCCGCGCCGCGCCGTCAGCCCGGCGCGGCCTCCAGGGCGCCCGGCGCCGGGCCGAGGTCAGCCAGCTGCTGGACCAGGCGGGCCTCGTCGGCGTAGCCCTGGTTGAGGGCCCGCACCGCGCCGCCGGCGTCGAGCACGGCGGTCGCCGGGACGGTCATCAGGCCCAGCTGCGCGACCAGGGCCGGGTGGGCGTCCGCCCGCAGCGTGGCGATGTGCGCCCCCGGGCCGAGGCGCACGCGCAGCCGCTCCAGGGCGGGCGCCTGCCGCGCGCGGCACTCGGCGCAGCCGGGCAGCGTGAAGGCGACCACGGCAGGCCGGCCGGTTGGCACGAGCCCCGCGAAGGGGCGCCGCTCGGCCAGGGCGCGCAGCCGGCGGGCGTGTCGCCAGCGCAGCACGGCCCAGGCCCCGGCCAGGGCGGCCGCCAGGGCCGCCAGGATCAGCAGCCGCTCGGCCATCGCCTACCTCGCCCGCAGACGGGCCAGCTGCGTGTAGACGAAGCAGCCGGCGCAGAAGCCGAAGATCAGGTTGATCGCCGCGAGGGCCACCACCATCAGGGCCAGGGCCCAGCCCAGCAGGCTGAGCCCGGC
>DAOLDO010000729.1:0-3712 GCA_035327325.1 Chloroflexaceae bacterium
AGACGGTGGCGCGCTACGAGGCGTACACGGGCCTCGGCGGGAGCGAGCGCGAGATCTGGCGCGAGGAGCGAGCCCTGGCCCTGGGACACAGGGTCTTCGTGCTCGGCTATCTGGGCGACGACGGGGGAGCCCCGGTCATCGGGCGACACCCGGCCGCCGCCCGGCCCTTTATCATCAGCCACAGGGCCGAGGGCGCGCTCAGGGCCAGGGCGAGCGCGAAGACCTACGGCCTCTACCTGGGGGCGATCGTCGGCCTGGCGGGGGCCGCGGCCTGCTTCATCGGGGCGTACCTCAGCTGAGAGCCGGGTCCGTTACTCCTGGATGAGGGCCACCAGCTGGCGACGCGCCGCATCCTCGCCGCCGGGGCGCGTCCGCACGATGGCCCAGCGGCCGGGCGCGCCGAAGGGCATCACCAGGTAGGGCCCGTCGCCGAGGCTGAAGGGGTGCCGGCCGACCTGCTGAGGCCCGAGGGCCTCGCTGTCAATCAGGCGGGCGAAGGCGGCCCAGAGCGCGTCCAGGCCCTCGGGGCCGCGGAGGCGGCGCCCCGTGGCGCCAAGGCAGATCCGCACGACAGTGCGGGCCCTGGCGGCGTCGAGCTCGACCACCAGCACCTGCTCGGGGCCGAGGCGGGCGGCGAGGGCCCTGGCCGCCGCCTCGAGGGCCTCGTCGCCCGGCCCGCCGGCGAGCCGGCCCACCTCGGCCGCCCAGACGCGCCGCGAGCGCTCCTCGGCTGCCTCGCGGCGCGCCCACCAGAGCGCGAGGGCCCAGCGCCCCGCCAGCAGGGCCGACAGGGTCAGCAGGGACGTCTGGGCCATGAGCCCCAGCACGCGGCGCACGTCGGGCAGCCCGGCCTCGAGCTGCCAGGCGTGGGGCAGCACCATATGGGCGAGGGCCGAGGCGATGGCGCTGGCCAGGGTCACGCCGAGCAGCGAGCCCGTGCGCTCGACGAGCCGCCCGAAGGCCATGCCCACGCCGAAGGCGAGCAGGATGGTCAGGGGCGAGCCAAAGTCGAGGTGCAGCACCGCGAAGACCGCCGCGACGAAGACCAGGCCGGCCTGGCCGAGGGCGCGCCCGGCCGCGCGCTGCAGCACCCCCCGGAAGAGCAACTCCTCGCCGAAAGCCCTGCCGAGGAGGGCGACGAGGGCGACCCCGACCAGCATGGGCCGGCCCGACGCGTCGGCCAGGGGCGCGGGCTGCAGGATGGCGTACTGGAGCAGGCCGAGGGGCACCCCGACGAGGGCGATGCCCGCCTGGACGAGGGGCGCGCCCGGCCGCAGCCCGATCTCGCCGGGGCCGAGGCGCAGCTCGCCGGCGCCGCGCAGGGCCGCCAGGGCAAAGACGGCGCCCACCGCGAGCTGCCAGGCGGGCGTGGGCAGCCCGGGCAGCGCCGCAGCGAGCGAGAGCAGGCGCGCCAGCGGCACCAGCGAGAGGGCGAAGAGCAGGCCAGCCAGGCGCGCGTCGTCGCTGAACGCGGCGTGGACCTGCAGAGCGAGCAGCAGGCAGGCCAGCGTGGCGACGCCGAGCCCGCCCGGGCCATAGGCCAGGGCCAGCTCGGCGACCGCGAGCAGCCCGAGGTAGAGGGCGGGCGAGCGGCGCGCCCCGCGGTCGTAGGCTGTGTCCATCCAGGCCCCCCCACGCGGAGACACCAGGTCGCCGAGCTACACACGGTCATACGGGGCCGTGATCGTAGCACGGGGGAGGGGGTACGGGTGATTACAGCTGGATGACAGGGTCCCGCGCCAGGCCCGGGGACGCGGCACGCTGCGTCCTTACGATAGGGGCGACGGCCGGGCTGCTAGGCATGGGCCCGCAGCTCGGCCAGGCCCAGGCGGGCCAGCAGGGCGAAGTAGACGGCCACGGACTCGGGGGCGCGCGCGTCGGTCTCGAGCTCGAGCAGGTTGACGATCTGGGCGAGGGTGCGCCGCCCGTCGGCCCAGAAGAGTGCCAGGTCGGCTGCCAGCCCGTCGAAGCCGGGGCTGGCCCAGAGGGCCGCCTCGGCCGCGGCGCGCTCGGCGGCGGGCAGGCGGCCCAGGTGCGGCCCGAGACTGATCGGCCCGCGGAACAGGCGGCGCGGGACGAGGCCGGCCTGCTCCGGTGGCAGCTCGGGCCGCTCGGCGGGGTGCCAGGAGGCGAGAGCGGCCTCGCTCTGGGCCCAGAGGAGCTCGGCCTGGCTCGCGGCGGCCCGGGCGTGGGGCGCCGGGTCGAAGGCCGGGTCGAGCCGGCGCAGGCTGGCCAGGGCCTCGGCGTGGCGCTCGACGCGATGGGCCAGCCGGGCCGCCCACGGCGCGCCGTGGGGGGCCTCGCCGCCGAGGGCCGCCGTGACGGCGCTCTGGAGCTCGCGCGCCAGGCGGGCCACGAAGCGGGCGTTCAGCTCGTGGGCCAGCCAGGCGGCCTCGCGGGGCCCGGCCGAGGCCACGAAGGCGAGGTAGGCCCCGGCGACGGCCATGTTGCGCTCAAGGGTCGCTGGCGACACCTTGTCAATCGTGTCGGCGGTGGTGTGGTAGAAGCGGTCGGGCCACTCGATGATCAGCGGCGTGGGGATGCCGACGCTGGGGTCGCTCAGGATGTAGTGGTCGCTGCCGTTGGAGAATGAGGTCGCCGCGTGGCGGTGCAGGAGCGGGTCGCCACGGCCGCGGGCCGTGTGGGCCGGGCGCGCGTCTGCGATGGCCTCGAGCAGGTCGCCGGCGAAGCTCGGCAGGCTCTCGGGGGTGTGGGCCACCAGGCTGACGCTGCCGGTCTGGGCCTGGTCGGCGCCGACCATGTCGAGGTTGAGGCCGGCGACCGTGCGGGCGATGCGGCCCTCGTGGCGGGCGAGATAGAGGAAAGTCCCGGTCATCTCGGGCACCCAGAGGAAGCGCAGCGAGCGGCGGGGGCGGGGCAGGGCGCCGGAGGCGACCAGGCTGTGGAGGGCGCGGGCGAGCTCCATGGCGGCGGCGGCGCCGCTGGCGTTGTCGTTGGCGCAGGGGGCCGGGTGGCAGAGGTGGGCCACCAGCAGCACCTCCTCGGCGCTCTCGCCGGGGATGCGGGCGCTCACGGCCTCGATGGCCCCGTCGCTGAAGCTGCTGCGCACCCGGGCGCGCAGGCGCAGGCGCCGGCCTTCCCGGGCGGCGACGGCGGCGCGGCGGCGCAGGTCGGCCCCGTCTCGCGGGCTCAGGGCGAAGCCGAAGGCGCGGGTCTCGCCGCCCCACCACCACCACGAGGCGTACTGGATGGCGTCGGGCAGGTCGCCCGGGGGGCAGATGGCGGGGATCGAGCGCATGCCGTCGAAGATCACCCCGACGGCGCCCAGCTCCTCGACCGCCACCCGGTGGACCGCCGCGGGCATGCTGCGGGTCAGCACCAGCCGGCCGCGCACGTCGAGGCCGGCGTAGTCCTCGCGGCGGGCGCCGCCCTCGACCGCCACCAGCTCGTACTCGCCGTCGGCGCTGGCGCTGCGCGGCATAAGCGACAGGGGCACCGCCCGGTAGTCGGCCAGGCGCCGGGCCGTGCCGTCGGGCAGCAGCAGGTCGAGCCAACCCTCGCGGCAGCTCCACTCCTGGAAGAGGGGCTCGGCCCAGGCCCGCAGGCCCTCGCGGGCGGGGAAGGACTCGAGCTCGGCGTCGAGGCCGTCGTCGGACAGGGTGGCGTGGACCCAGCTGGCCGCCTCGCGGTACATGGGGCTGGCCTGGATGCGGTGCCACTGGCTGATGCGGGCTGCCAGGCCCTTGGCCGC
>DAOLDO010000730.1:0-3705 GCA_035327325.1 Chloroflexaceae bacterium
TGGGCATCTCGGCCGGCAAGGTCCGCCGCACCCTCGAGGCCAGCATGCATCCCCTCTCTCTCGAGATGCCCGTCGGCCAGGAGGGCGAGGGCCGCATGGGCGACTTCATCGAGGACGACCGCATCTCGACCCCCTCCGAGGCCGCCGCCGCCGCGATGCTGCGCGAGCAGATCGAGGAGGTGCTCCAGAAGCTCCCCGAGCGCGAGCGCAAGATCATCCAGCTGCGCTATGGCCTCAAGGACGGGCGCTACCGCACCCTCGAGGAGGTCGGCGTCGAGTTCGGCATCACCCGCGAGCGCATCCGTCAGATCGAGGCCGTCGCCCTGCGCAAGCTCCGCCACCCCCACCTCGGCAAGAAGCTGCGCGGCTACCTCGACTAGCTGGACGGAGGGGTGCCCCGCCGTGGCGCCCCGGCTCCCGTAAGGGCGGCCCAGCGTGGCCGCCCTTCCTCATGGCAAGGAGTGCCCCGCCGTGGCGCCCCGGCTCGCGCGAGGGCGCCCCGACGCCTCAAGCCCCCGCCCCTCCCGGAGAGGCGGGGGCTTCGCCATGCCATCGCCCCCTACGGCGCCGGGGGCAGCGCCACGTCCTCCGTGGTCGTGGCGCCCGTCGTCACGTCGGCCGTGGTAAGCCCGGTCGGGTAGGCGCGCGCGCCCAGGTCGGGCGAGAAGGCCGTGGTGAAGCTCAGCTCGACCTGGCCCGCCGGCAGCCCCTCGAGCGTGTACAGGCCCGCCTCGTCGCTGACCGTGCCGCCCACGGGCACCCCGCCGGCGCGGGCCACCACGATCACACCAGCCAGGCCCGCCCCCGTGTCGGCGGCCGTCACCCGGCCCGCCACGGCGCCGCCCGGCGCCAGATCGAGGTTGCGCGTGACCGCGCCAAGGAACCGCGGCACGATCACGGCGTCGGCCTCGCCCAGGCTGCCCCTGTTGTTGAAGAACTCGCCCTGGTAGGTGCGCGTCGCGGCGTTGGGCGAGAAGGCCGTGGTGAAGAGCATCCTGTAGCTGCCCGAGGCCAGGGCCGGCGAGCTGTAGGCCCCCGCCGCGTCGGTCTGGCCGATCCCGACCACGCTGAAGGTGGCGCCCTCGGCCCGGAAAAAGACCACCCGCACGCCCGCGAGTGGCACGCCTGTGTCGCCGGCGCTCACCGTGCCGACGATCTGGGCCCCGCGGTTGAGCGTGATGCTCTGCCCCGTCACCGCGGCGCCCGCGCCCACGCTCACGCCCGCGAGGCCGCCGTCGAAGAAGGCCCGCGAGGCGCTGTTGGGCGAGAACCCGGTGCTGAAGCTGAGGCTGTAGGTCCCCGCGCGCAGGCCGCCCAGCGTGTAGGCGCCATTCGCGTCGGTGCGGGCGAAACCGCGGGGCACGCCGGCGCCGTCCCTGGCGATCACGACCACCTCGGCCAGGGGGCCCGCGCCGTCGCCGCTGACGACGCCGGCGATGCTGCCGCCGCGGGCCAGGGCGGCGTCGGCTGTGGCGGCCCCGCCCGCGCCCACGGTGATCGGGTCCGACTCGGCGAAGGTGGGCGCGTCGTTGTAGAACTCGCCGCTGTAGCGGGTGGTGCTGGGCACGTCCGAGAACAGGGTCACGAACTGCACCCTGTAGTCGCCGGGGCGCAGCTGGTCGCTGACATAGCTGCCGTCGGCCTCGGTCTCGGCGACGCTCACGTAGGTGTCGGTCAGGCTGGGGTCGCCGCCGGCCCCGGTGATCACCACGAGCACGTCGGGGAGGCCCGCGCCCGTGGCCGCGTCGGTCACCCGGCCCGCGATCACGCCGGTCGTCGGCGCAGTGCGCGCGCTCGCCAGCTCGTAGGCGGGGAGGCTGGCGACCTGGCCCGCCGTCACCACCTGGCCGTCCCTGGTGTCCAGGCTGTAGAAGGCGGCCCGGCCCGCGGCGCGGGGGTCGAAGCGCAGGGTGTAGCTGCCCGCCGGCAGGTTGGTAATGCTGTAGGTGCCCGTGCTGTCGGTCAGGTCGGCGCCGGCCACGCCGCCAGGGCCGATGGCCGAGACGCGCACGCCGGGCGCGGGCGCGCCGCCGGCCGTGACGGCGCCGCGCAGCCCGCCCGCCGCCGGCAGGGCCAGGTTGACGTTGGCCGCCAGGTCGGGCGAGGTGACGCTGACGGGGCCGGCCGTGGCCTTCGCGTAGAGGGCCAGGGCCGGGTCGAGCCCCGGCTTGGCGGTGACGCTGTACTGGCCGGTGGCGAGACCCGTGGGCACCAGGTAGTTGCCCCCGGCCCGGCTGCGGGTGACGGCGACGAGGCGGCCGGCGCTGTCGGTCACCTCGACGGTGACCCCCGCGAGGCCCGCGCCCGCGCCGGTGATCCGCCCGGCGATGCCGCCGCTGCCCGCCGCCTGGGCCGGCTCGGGCTCCGCGGCGAGGGCGGGGCCGGCCGCCAGGGGCGCCGCGGCGCCGGCGAGGAGGCTCAGGTCGGCAGGCTGCCCGTTGATCTGGACGATGAACGGGCCGACGTTCTCGACCCCGCTCTGCTGGCCGTGGGCGACCATACTGTAGAAGCCGGCCTGGGTCAGCTGGCCGCTGCCGAAGGTGAACTGGATGCGCCCGGCGCCGTCGGCCCTGCCGGTGATCGGCAGAGGCTGCACGCCACTGGGCGTGTTGAGCCAGGTGACGTAGGTCTCGCCCGGACGGAAGCGCGCGCCGGAGAAGGTGTGGGCGGTGCCGGGCGGGCCGCGGTCGGGCGAGACGGCCATGGTGAAGGTGCCGCCGCTCCCGCCGCCGCTGTCGTTGGCCAGCACCTCGACCTCGGCGAAGTTGGACTGGCAGGTCGCGCCGGTGCGGCACTCGTAGTCGGCGTAGAGGCCGATGCGCGAGCCGACGCCGGCGTCGCTGAAGACGATGAAGTTGATCCGGCCCGTGCGGGTGGCGCCGGGGGCGACGTTGCGCACCTCGACGATCACGCGGGTGGCGTCGTGGCCGATGTACTGGTCGCCCGAGGCGTCGAGCCACTCGAAGTTGATCAGGCGCTGGGGGTAGAAGAGGCTGAAGCGGGCCGTGAGCGGGGCCCTGCCGTCGTTGCGGAAGCGGTACTCGACCGCCAGGTCCTCGCCGCGCTGCACCTCCTTGAGCGGGACGGGGCGAATGGTGAGGTCGGCGGCGACCGTGGCGGGCGGGATGGTCTCGGCCTGGCCCTTCATGATCTGGGGCAGGTAGGTGAGGCGACCGGTCTGAGCCAGCTCGGCCCCCGGCGTGGCCCTGGTGGCGCCGGCGCCGACGAGGGCGCCGACGAGGGCCAGCAGGGCGAGGGCCGCGACGAGATGGCGCGGGCGTCTGGGCGCGGTCATAGGCAGCTCCATTGCTAGGCGGGCGAGGGACAGCAAAGGGAGGGCGCGTGCCCTCCCCGCGACGTGGGCGCCGGTTGTCGGCCGGGCTCAGGGGCCGCCGGCGGGCTCGGCGATGGTGATCAGGCGCTCGGTGTAGTCTACGATGCCGCCGTTGGCGTAGATGCCCTCGCCGATGCACGAGACCATGGTGAGCAACTCGCGGCCCTGGTTGAGCACGTACTCGACCTGCTCGGGGGTGACGCGGACCTGCTGGGTGATCACGTCGCCGTGGGTCTGGCCGGCGGCGTCAATCAGCGTGACCGCGGCGCCGGGGGGCAGCTCCTTGAGGCGGGCGAAGGGGGCCGGGATCTTGGGGGCGTAGAGGAAGGGCAGAACGTGGCCCCAGAGGACGATGTTCTCGCCCTGGCCGG
>DAOLDO010000731.1:0-3703 GCA_035327325.1 Chloroflexaceae bacterium
CCACACCGCGGTATGCTCAGGCTGGGGCGCGCCGCCACCTCGTGGCCGGCGCCGCGCTGACCGCCGTGGGCCTGCTCTGGGCCCTCGCGCGGGCCCTGCGCCCGCTCCCGCTGCCCCGCCACCTGCCGCCGGCGCGCCGCGAGCCGGGCCGCCGCATCCCCTTCGACGGCCCCGGCAACCTGCGCGACCTGGGCGGCTACAGGGCCGCCGACGGCCGGAGCGTGCGCTGGGGCGCCCTCTACCGCTCCGACCATCTGGGCCGGCTGAGCGCCCGCGACCTGCGGCGGCTCCGGCGGCTCGAGCTGGCGGTGCTGATTGACTTCCGCAGCGGCGTCGAGAAGGCCGAGGCGCCGAACCGCCTGCCCCGCGGCCACGGGATCCGCGTGGTCGAGCTGCCCCTCTTCGACGACGACGCCAGCAGCGCGATGGGGACGGGGCTGCGGGCGCGCATCGCCCGGGGCGACCTGGCGGGCATTGACCCCGCCGCCCTGCTGGTCGAGGCCAACCAGCGGCTGGTGACGGAGTTCACCCCCGTCTACAGGCGCTTCGTGGGCGAGCTGCTGGCGGCGCGCGGCGCCCCGGTGCTCTTCCACTGCACCGCGGGGAAGGACCGCACCGGCTTCGCCGCCGCGATCGTGCTGCGGCTCCTCGGCGTGCCCGAGGAGGTGATCGTGGCCGACTACATGCGCTCGCGGGAGTACAGCCTGGCCGCCCGCCGGCGCGACCTGCTGCTGCTGCGGCTGCTCAAGGGGCCGGCGACCACGGCCCTCGTGCGCGCCCTGCTCGGCGTCGAGGCGGCCTACCTCCAGGCGGCGTTCGAGGCCATCGCCCGGGAGTACGGCTCGTTCGCCGCCTACGCCCGCGACGGCCTCGGCCTCGGCGACGCCGAGATCGCGCAGCTCCGCGACGCCCTGCTGGAGGGCTGAGGCGCCGGACCGCGCTCGGCGCCGCCAGCCCCGACGCCCTTGCCCGCGGGGACCCGGCGCTACGCGCTGACGCCGAGCACGCCGGCGAGCTCGCTCAGGGCGGCCCGCTCGGCGTCGCTGACGGCGGTGCCGCCGAAGCCGAGGAAGCCGCCCTCCTTGCCGGCCTCGGCTGAGCGCACCGCGGTGTCGTAGAGCCAGCGGCGGTAGGCCGGCCCGTCCGCGGGCGACCTGGACTCGACTAAGGCGATCGCCTTGCCGACCTCGGCCTTCGCGTAGACGAGGGCCTCGTCCTTGCTGCTGAACTTGGGCAGCTCGGGCTTGAAGGAACGGGCCTGCATGTCGGCGGCCAGGTCTTTGATCACCTGGATCGAATCGTCTTCCTTCGCCGTCTCGACCACGCTCGCCGCGGCGGCGTACATCTCCTTCATCAACCCGATCGGGCCGCTGGGGTCGGCCATCGAGATATACATCGAGGTCAGGATCGGGGCGATCCCGACGGTCTGCCACTCCTCCGCGGTGAAGTCGGCCTTAGTGGCCATCGCGCACCTCCTCAGGTAACAAGCGGGGGGCAACCACAAGCATAGGACGGCGCCGGCGGCCTCCCGTCACAGATGCGATGTTATAATCGTGGGAGACCAGCGGCACTGCGAGGAGAAGAAGATGAGCGACGGGACGACCACGCCCGAGATGACCTACGCCGAGCTCGACCGGCTCTGCGCCAACGCGATCAGGGCCCTGGCGATGGACGGCGTGCAGAAGGCCAACAGCGGCCACCCCGGGCTGCCCCTGGGCATGGCCGACGCGGCGTACGTCCTCTGGACGCGCTTCCTCAAGCACAACCCCGAGGACCCGCGCTGGCCCGACCGCGACCGCTTCGTGCTGTCGGCGGGCCACGGCTCGATGCTGCTCTACGCCCTGCTGCACCTCACCGGCTACGACCTGAGCATGGACGACCTGAAGCGCTTCCGCCAGTGGGAGAGCAAGACCCCGGGGCACCCCGAGAACTTCATGACCCCAGGGGTCGAGACGACGACCGGGCCTCTGGGCCAGGGCTTCGGGACGGCCGTGGGCATAGCCCTGGCCGAGCGCTGGCTGGCGACGCAGCTGAACAGGCCCGGCTTCAACGTCGTTGACCACTACACCTACGTGATCTGCTCGGACGGCGACTTGATGGAGGGCATCTCGCACGAGGCGGCGAGCCTGGCGGGGCACATGGGCCTCGGCAAGCTGATCGTGCTCTACGACGCAAACCAGATCTCGCTCGACGGCCCCCTCGACCTATCGTTCTCGGAGGACGTGCCCGCCCGCTTCGCGGCCTACGGCTGGCATGTGCTCCACGCCGACGGCCACAAGATGGCCGAGGTGGCCGAGGCCCTGGCCCAGGCCAAGGCCGAGACGGGGCGGCCGACGATCATCGTCACGCGGACCACGATCGGCTACGGCAGCCCGAACAAGGCCGGCACCGCTAAGGCCCACGGCGAGCCCCTCGGCGCCGACGAGGTGCGGCTGACGAAGGAGGCCCTGGGCTGGCCGACGACCGACGAGTTCTACGTGCCGGGCGAGGTCTACGAGCACATGCAGCTCGCCGTCGAGGTGGGCAACACCAGGCAGCGCGAGTGGGAGCTGATGGTCGAGCGCTACAAGGCGGGCCACCCCGAGCTGGCCGCCCTGTGGGAGCAGCTCCAGGCCAAGGAGCTGCCGCAGGACTGGGGCACGGCCCTGCCGGAGTTCGCGCCCGACCCCAAGGCCAAGGGCACCCGCGTGGCCTCGGGCGAGGTGATCAACGCTCTGGCCAAAGCGGTGCCGAGCCTGCTGGGCGGCTCGGCCGACCTGGCGACCTCGAACAACACCATGGTCAAGGGAGCCCAGACGCTGAACCGGGCGGCCCGCGGCGGACGCAACATCTTCTTCGGGGTGCGCGAGCACGCCATGGCCGCGGCGCTCAACGGCCTGGCGCTGCACGGCGGGATCATCCCCTACGGCGGCACCTTCCTGGTCTTCAGCGACTACATGCGCCCGGCGATCCGCCTGGCCGCCCTGATGCGTCTGCAGGTGGTCTTCGTCTTCACCCATGATAGCGTCGGCCTGGGCGAGGACGGGCCGACCCACCAGGCGGTCGAGCATGTGATGAGCCTGCGGCTCATCCCCCAGCTGCGCGTGTTCCGCCCCGGCGACGCGAACGAGGTGGCTATGGCCTGGCGCTCGGCCCTCGAGCGCCGCGACGGGCCGACGGCGCTCATCCTCTCGCGCCAGAACGTGCCCACCCTCGACCGCGCCGGCCTGGCGCCGGCCGAGGGGGCCCTGCGCGGCGGCTACGTGCTGCGCGACACGGAGGGCGCCCAGGTGGCGCTGCTCGCGACCGGCTCGGAGCTGAGCCTGGCCCTCGCCGCGGCCGAGCTGCTGGCCGACCGCGGCGTGCCGGCCCGCGTGGTCAGCCTGCCCTGCTGGGAGCTGTTCGACGCCCAGGACGAGGACTACAAGGCCAGCGTGCTGCCGCCCGCCCTGACGGCCCGCGTCGCCGTCGAGGCGGGTCGCACCCTCGGCTGGGAGCGCTACGTGGGCCCCGGGGGCGTCGCCATGGGCGTTGACCGCTTCGGCTTCTCGTCGCCCTTCCAGCAGATCTTCGAGCACTTCGGGCTCACCCCCGAGGGCATCGCCGAGACGGCGCTGGGGCTGATCGGCAAGGGGTGACGGGCCGGGCGGCCCCATTGGGCGCCACGATGTTGGCGGCCCGACGGGGTGCCCGGTCCACGGGCGTTGGGCGGCCACGGGGGGGA
>DAOLDO010000732.1:0-3702 GCA_035327325.1 Chloroflexaceae bacterium
ATCCACTGGGTGCCCGAGCATATCAGGGACGGCCGCTTCGGCAACTGGCGCGAGAACAACATTGACTGGGCGATCAGCCGCGAGCGCTACTGGGGCACGCCCCTGCCGATCTGGACCAATGCCGACGGCTCGCACATGGAGTGCATCGGCAGCCTGGAGGAGCTGGAGGCGAAGGTCGGCCGCTCGCTGCGCGAGCTCGACCTGCACCGCCCCTACGTGGACGAGGTGACCTGGGAGGACCCGCAGCACGGCACGATGCGCCGCATCCCCGACGTCGCCGACGCCTGGTTCGACAGCGGCGCCATGCCCGTGGCCCAGTGGCACTACCCCTTCGAGAACCAGGCGCTGTTCGAGTCGGCCCACCCCGCCGACTACATCTGCGAGGCGGTGGACCAGACCCGCGGCTGGTTCTATACGCTCCACGCCGAGAGCACGTTGCTCTTCGACCGGCCCGCCTTCTACAATGTGATCTGCCTGGGCCACATCCTCGACGAGCAGGGCCAGAAGATGAGCAAGAGCAAGGGCAATGTGATCACCCCCGCCGAGGTGATTGACGCCTATGGCGTGGACGCCCTGCGCTGGTACCTCTTCGCCTCGGCCCCCCCCGGCAACCCGCGCCGCTTCAGCCTGGGCCTGGTCAACGAGAGCCTGCGCAAGTTCCTGCTCACCCTCTGGAACACCTACAGCTTCTTCGTCACCTACGCCCAGCTCGACGGCTGGACGCCCGGGGCGGAGGTGCCCGCCGACGAGCTCCAGCCTATTGATCGGTGGGCCCTGGCCGCGCTCAACGGCCTGGTGCGCGACGTGACGACCGACTTCGAGGCTTACGAGGTCTACCCGGCCGCCCGGCGCATCGAGCGCTTCGTTGACGAGCTTTCGAACTGGTACGTGCGCCGCAACCGCCGCCGCTTCTGGAAGAGCGAGGGCGACGCCGACAAACAGGCCGCCTACAGCACCCTCTACACCTGCCTGCTCACCTTGACGAAGCTCACCGCGCCGTTCATCCCCTTCGTCAGCGAGGAGATCTACCGCAACCTGACCGGCCAGCTCGGCGGCGCGCGGGCCGACGGCGCGCCCGAGAGCGTGCACATGGCCCCGTGGCCGCAGCTCGACGAGGCTCTGCTCGACGAGGGCCTGGTGGCCGACACCGAGGCCCTGCTCACGGCTGTGAGCCTGGGCCGCGCCGCGCGCAAGGGCGCCGGCCTGAAGGTGCGCCAGCCCCTGGCCGAGCTGTGGGTGCGCGGCAGCGCCCAGACCGCGACCGAGGGCGTGCGCCGCTTCGAGGCCGACCTGCGCGACGAGCTGAACGTCAAGGCGGTGCGCTACCTCGACGCCGCCAGCGACATCGTCGAGTACCGCTTCAAGCCCAACCTCAAGCTGGTCGGCCGCAAGTACGGCAAGCAGGTGCCCGCGCTCACCGCGGCCCTCAGGGCCCTGGCCGGCGACGAGGCCCGCGCCGCCGCCCGCGCCGTGGAGGCGGGCGAGCCGCTGCGCCTCGCGCTGGACGGCCAGCCCCTCGAGCTGCTGGCCGAGGAGGTGCTGGTCGAGAGCAGCGCCCCGGCCGGCTACGCCGTGGCCGAGGGCGACGGCATGATCGTCGCCCTGAACACCGAGGTCACGCCCGAGCTGCGCCTCGAGGGCGCCGCCCGCGACCTGGTGCGCAGCGTGCAGGACGCCCGCAAGAGCGCCGGGCTCGCCATCAGCGACCGCATCGCCCTCTACCTGGCCAGCGAGAAGGAGGGCGAGCTGCTCGAGCGGACCCTCGCGGCCTGGGGCGACTACCTGCGCGGCGAGACCCTGGCCGTCAGCCTCGAGGTCGGCCCGGCCCCGGCGGGCGCCCACGGCGAGACGGTCGAGTTCGGCGACGGCGAGGCCACCGTGGGCGTGGTCAAGGCGTGAGGCGCGGGCGCTCGCCCCGCTCGTCAGGATGAGAGGCATGGACCTGATCGAGCAGCTCGCGGCGGGCGAGCCCCCCTGGCGTCACCACCTGGTGCGCCAGGGGCGCCTCGAGCGGGGCGAGGCCGGCTCGCTCCGGCTCGTCACCGAGGGCGCCACGGCGGACGCCTACAGCGACGCGCAGATTGACGACTACGGCTGGCCGGTGGGGCAGCCGCTGCTCAGGCGGCGCCCCCTCCGACCCGGGGCCCTGCTTGGCGCGGGGCCGGGCGCGCCTCTGACCAGGCGGCCGCCGCTGCGGCTGCGCGTGCGGGCGCGCTTCTCGCACGAGGCCGGCGCGCTGCGGGGGACGGCGGGCTTCGGCTTCTGGAACTACCCGGTCGCGCTGCCCCTTGGCATGCCGAGGGCGATCTGGTTCTTCTACGGCTCGCCGCCCCTCGACATGCCCCTGGCCATGAGCGTGCCGGGCCACGGCTTCAAGGCCGCCACGGTGGACACGGGGCGCCCGCGGGCCCTGGCCCTGGCCCCGCTCGCGCCCATCCTCGTGCCGCTGATGCGCGTCCCGGCCCTCTACAGGGGGCTCTGGCCGCCCATCCAGCGGGCCGTGGGCGTGGCCGAGGCCCTGGTGCGCGCGCCGATGGCCGGCTGGCACGACTACGTGATCGAGTGGGGCCCGCGGACGAGCCGCTTCCTGGTTGACGGGCGGGTGGTGCTCGACGAGGCGCCCTCGCCCCGCGGCCCCATGTGCTTCGTCGCCTGGATCGACAACCAGTACTTCGTGGCCACGCCGTGGGGGCGCTTCCGCTGGGGCACCGTGGCGGCGCGGGGGCGCCAGTGGCTGGAGCTCGCCGAGCTCGTCGTCGCTCCGATGCGCTAGCTCCGCGGCTCCGCCGGGCCTACCAGGTCACGCTCATCATTGAGCAGTTGAGCCCCGAGCCGATGCCGAGCAGGCCCACGTGGTCGCCGGCCTTCAGGCGGTCGGCCTCCGCGGCCTGGGCCAGGCTGATCGGCAGGGCGGCGGGGCCGATGTTGCCGAGCACGGGGAAGTTCAGGTAGAGCTTGCTCGGGGTGATCGCGAGCGCCTCGGCGACGCCGGCCATGTGGCGCGAGCCGACCTGGTGGGGCGCGTAGAGCGCGATCTGGTCGTCGCTCCAGCTGGGCAGAGCCTCCTGGGCCAGCTGCCAGGTCTCGGCGGCGAGCTTGACGCCGGCCACCAGCAGAGCGCTGGCGTCGGTGCGCATATAGTCGGGCATGCCGACGCACAGCTCGTTGTGCTCGGTGGCGGCAAGGGAGACCACGCCGTTGAGCGCGTGGCCGCTCCGCGAGACGTCGCGGTGGGCGAGCAGCATGGCGGCGGCGCCGGAGCCGAGGGTCAGGGTGGCGAAGTTGTCGCGGAACTCCTGGTTGGTCGTCTCCGGGCGTTGCAGGCGGGCCACGGTGGACATCACGGCCTCCTGCGAGCCCTCGCCGTCCACGACCAGGGCGTGGCTGATCTCGCCGGTCTCGATCATCATCGCGGCGATATACATGCCGTTGAGGAAGCCGAGGCAGGCGTTGCGCACATCGTAGTTGACCGCGCGGGGGCTGAGGCCGAGGTTGCGGTGGACGAAGCAAGCCGTGGAGGGCTCGAGGTAGTCCTGGCAGACCGAGGTGTTGATCACGATGCCGACGCGGGCCGGGTCGAGCTCGGCGGCGTCGAGGGTCTTGCGGGCGGCGACGGTCGCGACGTCGCTCGGGCGGGTGCCCTGGTCCCAGAAGCGTCGCTCGCGGATCCCCGACAGGCGCTCGAGGGTGCCCTTGGGGATG
>DAOLDO010000733.1:0-3695 GCA_035327325.1 Chloroflexaceae bacterium
AGGCCGTCGTCGGACAAGGTGGCGTGGACACAGCTGGCCGCCTCGCCGTACATGGCGCTGGCCTGGATGCGGTGCCACTGGCTGATGCGGGCTGCCAGGCCCTTGGCCGCCTCGCCGGAGACCTCGCGGGCCACGGCGGCGAGCATCTGCTGAAACATGAGGCTGCTCTTGCTCCTTCGGAGCCGGCACTGAGGGCCGGACTCCGCTCGGCTTACCCTTGACAATGGGGGGCGCGAAGGTGTACGTTAGTCGTAGCTAAATCAGAAGTTGCGCGCCGGCGACATGCGCGTCGGCGGCGGCAAAACAAAGACTTAGCGAGCGATCACATGCGCACCACCCTCCGAGAAAAACTTGTGCTCTGGCTCAACGGGCTGGCCCTGGCGGCCTGCATCGAGCTGCTGCTCCGCTCCCAGTCAGGCCCGGCCTCGGCGGGCGGCCTCGCCGTGATCGCGGCGACGGCTGTGGCGCTGGGCCTGCTGACGGCCCTGGTGCTGCGCTGGCCCGCCCCGACCAGGCGCGGGCCCCACATGGGCGACTGAGGCGCGGGCTAGGCCGTCGCACGGGCCTCCTCGCTCGCCGGCGCCTGGGCGGGCACGCCAAGGGGCAGCCGCACCGTAAAGGTGCTGCCCTCGCCCGGGGCGCTGCGCACCTCGACCGCGCCCCCCAGCAGCTGGCAAAAGCGCCTGGTGATCGCCAGGCCGAGCCCCGTGCCGCCGTAGCGCCGCGTGGTCGTCTCGTCGGCCTGCACAAAGGGCTCGAAGAGCCTGGCCAGCTGCTCGCGGGTCATGCCGATGCCCGTGTCGGCCACCTCGAAGACCACCATGGGCGGCATGCCGACCACGACGGTCCCGTCGGCCGCCTGCCGCTGGCCCTCGCCCTCGCGCCTGATCCGCAGGCTGACCTCGCCACCCTCGGTGAACTTGGCCGCGTTGCCCAGCAGGTTGATCAGGATCTGGCGCACCTTGATCGGGTCGCTGCGCAGCTCGGGCGGGTCGCCGCCGTAGCTGAGGGTGAGCTGGTTGCCGTTGCGGCGGGCCAGGGGGCCGACGGCGGCCTCGACGTCGGCGATCAGCGGGGCGAGGCGGAAGGTCTCGTAGCGCACCTCCATCTTGCCGGCCTCGATCTTCGAGATGTCGAGGATGTCGTTGATCAGGCCGAGCAGGTGGTGGCCGGCGCGGCTGATGCGCTCCAGGTCGTGCCTGAGCGACGCCTGGTCGAGGTCGTCGGCGTCCTCCAGCAGCAGCTCGCTGTAGCCGATGATGGCGTTCAGGGGCGTGCGCAGCTCGTGGCTCATGTTGGCGAGGAAGGTGCTCTTGGCGCGGCTGGCGGCCTCGGCGGCGTCGCGGGCGCGCTGGAGCTCGTCCTCGACCTGGCGGCGGCGGGTCACGTCGCGCAGGATGATCACGAAGAGGCGACGCTCGCCCATCGCCAGGCGGCCCGAGGTCAGGTCCATCGGGAAGAGGCTGCCGTCCTTGCGGCGACCGAGGACCTCGTCGCCGATGCTGATCAGCTTGTACTGGCGGTGGAGCGGGTCGGGGATGAGGCGGGCGATCGGCTCGCCGACGATCTCGGCGGCGGCGTAGCCGAAGATGCGCTCGGCGGCGGGGTTGAAGGTGGTGACGCGGTCGTCGTCGTCAACCACCAGGATGCCGTCTACGGCGTGGTCAACCACAGCCTGGCGGGCCAGGGTGGCGGCCACCTGGCCCAGCTCCTCGGGGGTGGCCCCGGGCGAGTGCTCGCCCGCGGCGGGGTGGGCGGCCGTGCCGTCCGGCGCAGCCGGGGGCGACGCGAGCCGGACGCGCAGGGCGGCGAGGGCGGCGGCCGTCGCCAGGGCGGCGAGGGCGGCGAGGGCGGCGAGGGCGGGCTGGCCCGAGCCGAGCAGGGCGAGGATCAGGAGCGCGGCGGGGGCCAGGGCGATCAGGGCCGCCAGGGCAAACGCGCGCCCGAGGCTCAGCCGCCGCAACATGGCGACCAGCGGCGCGAGGAGTCTGCCCAGTGACACAGGACCTCCCGTGGACAAAGGAAGAAGGATGTTAGGATGAACGAGGAACCGGCGCTGGTTCCAGGCTCGCTCCTCCCATGCCGACCAGTATAGCAGGTCAACAGACCGCCGCGGAAAGACGGCAGCATTGGCGGCGATGATGCGCGCTCCACGCCGATGAAATGATTGGCCGGTCTCGCACGTCGTAGTGGGTAGAGCGGGATGATGATGGGGGCGCCGATGGGGTTTGAGCGGGCAGCCGCGGGCGAGGGTGAGCTGCCGAGCCGGCTGGTGAGCGACTGGTTCGAGCGCTTCCACGGCGGGCTGTTCCGCTACCTGACGCGCCTGACCGGCGACGCCGAGCGGGCGGCGGACCTGCTGCAGGAGACGTTCGAGCGGGCGCTCAAGGCGCTGCAGCGCGCGGCGCCGCCGGAGAACGAGGCGGCCTGGCTGTACCGCATCGCCAGCAACCTGGCCTACGACGATCTGCGGCGGCGCAGGCGCATGCGCTGGCTGCCGCTGCGCGGCGATGAGGAGGCGCCCGCCTTCGAGGGGGCCCTGGCCGAGGCCCAGCTGGTGCGCGAGTGCCTGGCGGCGCTACGCCCGCAGGAGGCGGAGGCGCTGCTGCTCTACGAGTACGCGGGGCTGAGCTGCGTCGAGATTGGCGCCCTGCTCGACGAGCCGCCCGCCACCGTCCGTGTCCGCGTCTACCGGGCCCGGAAGAGCTTCCGCAAGCGGTACGACCGGGAGTAAGACCATGCGCTGCGACGACGCCCAGATCCTGCTGAGCACGCGCCGCGATCTGAATATGTCGCAGCGGGCCGAGCTCGACGCCCACATGGGGACGTGTCGCGCCTGCGCCGCCGCCAGGCGCGAGGAGGAGCGGGTCAGCAGGCTGCTGGCCCAACTGCCCGACCCCGGCCTCGCCGCGCCGCCGCGGGTGGCCGCCGCCGTCGCGGCCAGGGTGGCCCGGCGCTCCGCGCACGAGCGGCGGACCCACGGCCTGGCCCTGGCCGCGAGCCTGGGGGCGGTGGCGCTGGTCGCCGCCGTGCTGCTCAACATTGTGACCGGGGGGGCTCTGGGCCGCCTGATCGCAGGCGGGCCGCGGGAGCAGCCGGCAGCGCAGGGCGGGGCCGCCGCGCCATCAGCGAGCGCGGCCGCGAGGGGCGATCTGCTCTACCTCATCCACCGCCCCGGGCAGGGGGCGGCCCGGCTCAGCGCCTGGGAGCCCGCGGCCGACCGCACGCTGTTCAGCGTGCCGCTGGGCGAGCCGCCGCCCTACATCCCGAGCGACCAGCCCGCCACGTTCGTCTCGGTGCCGCCGCGGGATGTGGCGCTGGCGCCGGACGGGCGACGGCTGTATGTGATCGAGTACGGTGAACGCATAGACCTGGTGGCGTACGACGCCCGCGGCGGCGCCGAGCTGTGGCGCAGCGCGCTCACAAACTATGCGCCCTTCATCACGCTCGAGGGCGGAGGCAGCCTCACCGTCTCGCCCGACGGGGCCAGGGTCTTTGTGCGCCAGGTCTCGAGCCAGCCCCGGTTAGGGAGCGCGCTGATCGGCGTGGCCCTGCGGGCTTTTGCCGCAGACGACGGACGTGAGCTCGGACCGACCACTGAACTGCTCCCCGAGACAGTCCTGGTGTTCCCCCTGAGCCAGCACAGCGCCCTCACCGTCACCTCGGGCGGCATGACTGCGCGCATCCCCCTCGAC
>DAOLDO010000734.1:0-3691 GCA_035327325.1 Chloroflexaceae bacterium
CCTCACCCCCCGGCCCCCTCTCCTGCAGGAGAGGGGGAGCCGAGCAACGCGAGGCCGGGGTGAGGTCCGGTGCGACCGACAGGCGAAATGTGCCCATCTGAAGCCTTGCCTGAGGCACCACCCATGACCGACCAGCCGATCGACATGCGCAGCGACGCCGTCACCCAGCCCACCGAGGCGATGTGGGCGGCGATGCGCCGCGCCGCGCCCGGCTGGGCGCCCGCGGGCGACGACCCGGCCGTGCGCGAGCTGGAGGCCTACGCGGCGGAGCTGGCCGGCAAGGCGGCCGCCCTCTTCGCCCCCACCGGCACCATGGCCAACCTCGCCGCCCTGATGGCCACCGTCGAGCGCGGCGACCAGGTGCTCCTCGAGGCGTCGTCCCACATCCTCTGGTCCGAGGAGTGGGGCCTCGCCTATATCTGCGGGGCCGTGCCGCGCGCCCTGCCCTCGGCCGACGGCTGCCCCGACCCCGAGCTGGTGCGCGCCGCGATCGTCGAGCGCCGCTTCAGCCACAGGCCGCGCACCGCCCTGCTCTGCCTGGAGAACAGCCACAACGTCGCCGGCGGCGCGGCCATCCCCGCCCGGCGCATCGCCGCCGCCGCCGAGGCGGCACGCGCCCACGGGGTGCCGGCGCACCTCGACGGCGCCCGCCTCATGAACGCCGCGGTCGCCCTCGGCGAGCCGCCCGCCGCCCTCGCCGCGCCCGTCGCCTCGCTCACCCTCGGCGTGAGCAAGGGCCTCGGCGCCCCCTACGGCGCCCTGCTGGTCGGCCCCGCCGCCCTGGTGGCCCGCGCCCGCGTCGCCCTCAGACGCCTCGGCGGCCACAGCGTGCCCAACGCCGGCCCCCTCGCGGCGGCCGCCCTCGTCGCCCTGCGCGACATGCCGCCCCAGCTCGCCCGCGACCACGGGCGCGCCCGCGCCCTCGCCGCCGGCCTCGCCGCCCTCCCCGGCCTGGCCCTCGACCCGGCCGGCCCCCAGACCAACATCGTCATGGCCCGCGTCGCCGCCCCCGGCCTCGACGCGCCCGAGCTGCTGCGGCGCCTGGCCGCTCGCGGCGTGTTCGCCGTCACCCTCACCGACGAGGTGCTGCGCTTCGTTACCCACCGCCACATCGGCGACGCCGAGGTGGCCCGCGCCGTGGACGCCGTTCGTGAAGCCCTGCGGGAGGGCGCATGACCCACCACCACGCCGACCTGCTCGGCCGCCGCCGCGATGAGCTGGCGACGCCCGCCCTGCTCGCCGACCTGCCCGCCCTGGAGGCGAACGAGCGGCGCATGGCCGCCGCCCTGCGCGGCTCAGGCGCCGCCCTGCGCCCCCACGCCAAGGCCCACCGCTCGCCCGAGCTGGCCCGCCGCCAGCTCGCCGCCGGGGCCGCGGGGATCTGCTGCGCCGGCCTGCCCGAGGCCGAGGCCATGCTCGCCGCCGGGGTCGCCGACATCCTGATCCCCCGCCAGCTCGTCCGCCCCGCCGAGCTCGCCCGCGCCGCCAGGTTGGCCGCCGCGGCCCGCCTGACCCTGGTCGTGGACGACGAGGATGTGCTCGACCGGCTCGACCGCGCCGCCCTGGACGCCGGCGTTCGCGTGCCGGTGCTCGTGGACGTGGACCTGCGCCTCGGCCGCGCCGGGGTGCCGCCCGGCGAGCCCGCGCGCCGCCTCGCCCACGCCGTCGCCCGCCGCCCCGGGGTCGAGCTGCACGGCCTCATGGGCTACGAGGGCTCGATGCACCAGCTCGGCGCCGAGGAGCGCGAGCGGGAGTGCCGCCGCGCCCTGACCGCCCTCGTCGCCACCCGCGAGCGCATCGAGGCCGACGGCCTCCCCCTCCCGGTGGTGAGCGCCGGCGCCACCTCGACCTATCGCCTCGCCGCGGGCTTCCCAGGCGGCAGCGAGGTGCAGCCGGGCGCCTACCTGCTCGGCGACGGGCGTTACCGCCGCACCACGGGCGAGTTCGCCTGCGCCCTCAGCGTGCTCGCCACCGTGGTCAGCCGCCCCAGCCCCGGGCGGGTCACGATAGACGCGGGCCAGAAAAAGCTCTCCGCCGACGCGGGCCTGCCCGAGGCCGCCGACCCCGGGCTGCGCCTGGTCGCCCTGAACGAGGAGCACGGCCTGCTCGCGTGGGAGGGCGAGGGGCGCGGGCCGCGCGTCGGCGACACGGTGACGATCACCCCCGCCCACGGGGGCACGACGGTCAACCTCTACGACCGGATCTACGCCATGCGCGACGGCAGGGTCGCCGAGGTCTGGTCGGTGATCGCGAGAGGAGCCTGAGCCTTGAGCGGACGCGAGCGAGCGAGCATCAGGATCGGCGCCGACGTCGGCGGGACCTTCACCGACGTCGTGCTGCTGGACGCCGAGGGCCACGTGGAGGTGCACAAGCTGCCCTCGACCCCGCCCGGCTTCGAGGAGGCGGTGCTGGCGGCGGTGGCGCGCCTGCTGGCGCGGGCCGACGCGCCCGACGCGCGGGTGGCCGCCGTGGCCCACGGGACGACCGTGGCCACCAACGCCCTGCTCGAGCACCGCGGCGCGCGCACGGCCCTGGTCACCACCCGGGGCTTCCGCGACGTGCTGGAGCTGCGGCGTATCCGCGCCCCCCAGATGTACGACCTGTTCTGGCAGAAGCCGCCCGCCCTGGTCGAGCGGGCCCTGCGCCTGGAGCTGAGCGAGCGCATCGGCGCCGACGGCGCGGTGGTCCAGCCCCTCGACATGGCCGAGCTTGAGCTGCTGGCCGAGCGCCTGGGGCGTGAGGGCGTCGAGGCCGTCGCCGTCTGCCTGCTGCACGCCTACGCCTACCCCGAGCACGAGCGCGCCGTCGGCGAGCTGCTGCGCCGGCGCCTGCCCGGTGTCGCCGTCTCGCTCTCCCACGAGGTGCTGCCCGAGCGCCGTGAGTACGAGCGCAGCGCCACCACCGCCGTGAACGCCTACGTGCAGCCCGTGATGCGGCGCTACATCGCCGCCCTGAGTGACGGGCTCAGGGGCGCGGGCATCGCCGCGCCGCTGCTGCTGATGCAGTCCTCGGGCGGCCTGACGCCAGGCGACGAGGCGGCGCGGCTGCCGGTCTACGTGCTCGAGTCGGGGCCGGCGGCCGGGGTGCTCGCGGCCAGCGTCTTCGCGGCGCGGGCGGGCCTGCCCGACGCGATCACGCTCGACATCGGCGGGACCACGGCCAAGGCTTCGCTGATCGCCGGCGGCCGGGTCGCCTACAGCCCCGAGTACGAGGTCGGCGCGAGCCTGTCGGTGGGCAACCGGCTGGTCGGCGGCGGCGGCGAGCTGATCCGCGCCCCGAGCATTGATATCGCCGAGATTGGCGCGGGCGGCGGCAGCATCGCCTTCCTCGACCCGGCCGGGGGCCTCCACGTCGGCCCGCGCAGCGCGGGAGCCCGCCCCGGCCCGGTCTGCTACGGGCGCGGCGGCGACCAGCCCACCGTCACCGACGCCAACGTGGTGCTCGGCTTCGTGCGCGAGGGCCCGATCGCCGACGGCGAGGTGCGCATTGACCGGGCCGCCGCCGAGCGCGCCATCGCCGAGCGCGTCGCCGCGCCCCTCGGCCTCGCCACCCTGGTCGCCGCCGACGGCATCCACCGCATCGCCAACGCCCACTCGCTGCGGGCCCTGCGCGCCGTCTCGACCGAGCGCGGCCACGACCCGCGCGACTTCGCCCTGGTCGCCTTCGGCGGGGCCGGCCCCGTCCACGCCGC
>DAOLDO010000735.1:0-3687 GCA_035327325.1 Chloroflexaceae bacterium
GGGGGGGTTGGGGGGGGGGGGGGGGGGGGCGGGCCTTTGTGGTATGCTTGCGGTGAGCCATTTGGGTGTCCTCCCGGGTGGTTCTCTGCGCCGTCTCGGGTTCCAGCCGGGGCGGCGCTTTCTGTTTCCTACGCCCTAAGTATATCACCTAAGCATTATACTGTCAAGCAATATTGACAAGAGTTTTATCTAGGTGATATACTTAGGCGCGACCGGCAGAGTAAGGAGGCCCTATGGTTCGATTGAAGGTCAAGGAGGTTGCCGAGACGCAGGGCATCACGAGCGCCGCCGAGCTGGCGCGGCGCACGGGGTTGGCCTTTGCAAAGGCGAACGAGCTATGGAAGGGGGAGATCACCACCGATGGCAAGCGCAGCGTCGGGGTGCTCACGCTTCATCGGGTCGCCAAAGCACTCGGCGTGAAGATCGCGGATCTACTGGAAGAGGATAGGGCCGCCCTACTGCCGGCAGCAGCTTGACACAGCACCGGCAGTAGGGCGTGGGGTGAAGCCCTTTCCCGTGCTGCGAACACGGGCAAGGCTTCAAGAGGGAGTATACACGATGGGGAAGCTACTGCTCGCGCTCGGCGGCCTGGCCGCCCTGCTGCTGCTGGCAAGCGCAATCATCGGCGCCGGCCAGGACCGCTACGACCCGGTTCAGACGGCCCGCCAGTACGCCGAGAGCGCCCGCTACTACGCCGAGGCCGAGGCCATCGCCCAGGCCGCCCAGCACGAGGCGTACTGGTCGCCCATCCGGGCGGCTGTCGCTAACGGTGCGACCATCGCCGTGATCCTCGCCCTGGCCGCGGTGGTGATCGTGGCCGCGATCTACGTGGGCGCCCAGGCGGTCGCCCACGCCAGGTTTCGCTTTCGCCACGCCCTCCCCGACGAGCGGGGTCTGCTCCCGGTGCGGCTGGCCGACCTCGGAGACGTGGCGCCCCGCGCCCTCGGCGCGTACCACGGCGCCCGCCAGATCGAGGCCGCCCGCCAGCCTGTCCCGCACACCATCACCTACAGCCCGCGCCAGGACTATCGAGCAGACGGGGCCGGGGGACTTGGACTTCCTGCGGAGCCTCCTGCGCTCGCCCTGCCCGGCCTGACCGACCTGGCAAGCCTGGGCTGGACGCCCTCGATGGGCGCGGTGCTTCTCGGGCTGGCCGAGGGCGGCGAGCGCGTCACCGTGCCGATGAAGGCACTCTGGCACATCGGCACCGCTGGCCCGACCGGGGCCGGCAAGTCGAACATCGCCCGGCTCATCCTGCCGCAGCTCCAGACCCTCGGCGCGAAGGTGGCGATCATCGACCCCAAGTGGACGCCCTACGACGCCGAGAGCGGCGAGGACTGGCGGCCCATCGCCCGGCGGCTGTTCCTCCCGCCGGCCCGCAAGGCGGGCGAGATTGGCGACACCATCGCCTACTTCCACGACGAGCTTGAGCGGCGCCTCGAGCTTCGGAACGCCGGCCAGAAGGTGGGCGGGCCGCTGTTCCTCTACGCCGACGAGTTCACCACCATCACCGAGGACGTGAAGGACGCCGCCGAGCAGGTGGCCCGGCTCGGCCGCCTGGGGCGCGGCGTGGGCATATTCCTGCTGGTGGCCGCTCACGACCTGCTGGTCAAGTCAGGGGCCGGCGACACCCGCGACCAGCTCCGCACCGGCTTCTACCTGGGCGGCGACACCAGGACCGGCGCCGTACTGCTCGACCTGCCGCAGAAGGTCGTGAGCGAGCAGGAGGGGCAGCTTACGACGGGCCTGGCGCTGCTCCGCTCGGCGGCCACGAGCCCGGCCCGGCTGGTGCGCGTGCCCTACGCCAGCAACGCCGGGGTGGCGGCCCTGCTCGGCGAGCAGGCTTCCGAGGAGGCTTCCGACGAGCCCGGCCAGGCTTCCGGCGAGCGCCCCTTTGGCTTCCGCGCACCCCACCCCGGGAAGCCTACTGGAAGCCTGATGGAAGCCAGGAGCAATCAGGCTTCCAGCGCATCAGTACGCGCAGAAGCGGCCCGCGCCCTCGCCCTGTTCCGCCAGGGCCTCGACATCCCGCAGATCGTCCGAGAGCTGTACGGGATTGAGGCCGGCTCCGGTGGGCGCCGCTACCAGGAGGCCGCCCGCGAGGTACAGGCGCTGCTCCGCGAGGCGCTGATGGGGGGTGCGTGATGAAGCAGAGCCAGCACAGCCCCGCCGGCTACGCCGCCGAGCTGCCCTCGGGCCTGGCCGCCGCGATCCACCCCGGCGGCGCTCTCTCGCTCTCGGGGCAGGACGGGCACATCGTCTTGCAGCCCGAGGACGTGGAGGCCCTGGCCGCCCTGCTCGGCCTGGCCGGCGGGCTCAGGAGCCAGGCGCGGCGCCGCCGAGCGCGGGCCGCATATATGGACGTGTACGGGTCGGCGGAGTGAGCCGCCGGCCCGTCAACGGGTTGTAGGACAACTGCTTACGTGCGCCCCTCGACACGTAAGCAGTTGTTGCACAAGGTCTTGACCGAGCCGAGGGCACACGCGCCCCCGGCGCAATGATCGCGGCCTCGACCACGTTAAAGAGGCACGAGAGGAGCTGACCCGATGAGCACGCACGACACGCCGACCAACGACCTGCCCGCCTGGGCCGCCACCCTGCTCGACCAGCCCGGCAGCGCGGGTGTGAGCGTGAGCCTGAGCCGGTTCTCGACCAGCGACCCGCTGCTGGCCGAGGTCGCCGCCGGGCGCTGGCAGCTCGCCGCCGAGGTGGAGGGCGCGGGCGCCCGGCTCTACCACGGCAACGAGGCCCCGGCCGACCTGGGGGCGGGCTGGCGCGAGGAGCTGCGCGAGCTGCGCCGGCTGCTGGACGACCCGCGGATCGCCGCCCTGCTGGACACACAATGAGCATCAGAAAGGGCCAAAACACATTACAACAGTCAAAGGGTTGTAGTACAATATCCTGCATCTGGACGCCTCGTGGTATAATATAGGCGTAAAGCAATAGTCGGACGTGGCCCACTACCAACGACCGACATCCCCCGGCGGCTCGCCCGCCGGCCCCGCGAGGGGTTATCAGCGACAAACGAAGGCCCCATCAGCGAGTAGTGGCGCTGATGGGGCCAGTTTGTACCCGAACAGAAAAGGCAACGCCCCGGCGGAGTGAGGGGACACACCCGCCGGGGCGCAACCAAAAGTCTATGCGACCAGCAATCGCATTGTACCTCAGGTTGAGCCTTTTCGCAAGTACACGAAAGGCTCTGCTATGCGGCACGATGCCGACCGCTCGCCCACACCCCCCGTTCGCTTCCAGATCGTCACCGACGACGGCCCCCAGCCCATCTACCTCACCTACGCTGAGGTGGCGAAGCGATGGAAGTGCTCCAAGAGCACAATTCGGCGCCGGGTCAAGGCTGGTATTCTTGAGACGGTGTTTGATAATGGCCTTCTCCGCGTCACCCTTGACAGCGTGCTGGCCTACGAGAACGCGACGCGCAAGCCCCGGAGGTCATCATGCCCCGAGGCGTAAAGGTGCGCGACGACGGCGACGGCACCGTCTACCAGGAGGGGCCTCGCCGCTGGCGGGCCGAGCTGGTGATCGACGGCAAGAAGGTGGTGATCATCTCCATCCTGCGCGCCGGCGGCGGCATCCTCGACGGCATGCTCGAGATCCTGCCGTCGGCCCGCGTCGCCCACATCGGCCTCTACCGCGACCCCAAGACCCTGGTCGCGGTCGAGTACTACTGCA
>DAOLDO010000736.1:0-3671 GCA_035327325.1 Chloroflexaceae bacterium
GAGGTATGCGGTGTCGCCAGCAGGTGTTGGTATAAGAGCGGCCCAGGGCGGCCGCCCTGCGGCTGAGCTACGACGAAGTGCTAGCCCCTGCGGCGAGGGTGCGCCCGATCTGGTCGAGGTGGCCCTCGCCGTGGGCGGCGTAGCTGCGCAGGATGTCGTCAAGGCTCATGGGCCCGGCCTCGGGGTGCAGGCCCTCGCGGGCCCAGGCGCTCTCGGGCAGGGCGCGCCAGAAGCGGGCCCAGCGCTCGTGGAGGCCGCGCAGGATGGCGAGGGAGACGGCGATGTCGGCCTCGGCGCCGTCTGGCAGCGCGGCCCAGGCGTCCTGGTCGTAGGGCTTGAGGGTCGGGCGCTCCTCGGTGAGGATGAGCTTGCAGCGCACGTAGCTGTTCATGTGTGAGTCGACCAGGTGGTGGACGTTCTGGGCCACGCTCCACTCGCCGGCCAGGTAGTGGGCGGTCAGCTCGGCGGCGGACAGCCCGGCCACCAGGGCCTCGAGCCGGGCGGGCAGGGCGGCGAGGGTGGCGACCAGGCGCTCGCGCTCGGGGGGCATGGGGGCTCCTCTCCACACGGAACGATGGGCGACCGCGGCGGTCGCGGCCCGCCGGCGCGGCACGACAGGCGAGGGCGGGGATCAGGCGGTCGAGGTCTCCGCGGCGACGGCCGCCGCGACCTCCTCGCCGTAAGGCTTGAGGCCGAGGCTGAGCAGGAACATCGCGGCCATGACCGCGGCGCCGGCGAGGTAGGCGGCGGCGAGGCCGGCCATGCCCCCGCCGAGGGCGTCGGCGACGGCGCCCAGGAGGGCTACCACCAGCAGGTTGCCCACGCTGATGCCGACGTTGACCAGGCCCTGGGCGGCGCCGCGCTCCTCGGGGCCCACCTCGTTGAGCACGACCGTGCGCAGGGTGCCGCCGACAACGATGCCGACCCCCAGGCCCACCAGCAGGCTGGCGGGCAGGAAGACCCACAGGCCCGGCCCCGTGCCGGTGAGGGCGAGCAGGGCCGACCCGGCGGCCAGAGTGGCGAAGCCGATCAGCATGACCAGGCGCGAGCCGAGGCTGTTGAGCAGCCGTCCGAAGACCACCGAGCCCGCCGAAGAGGCCAGGACCAGGGGGATGAGCAGCAGCCCGGCCTGGCGCGGGGGTACGCCAAGCCCCTCCACCGCCACCGAGGCGATAAAGATCACGCTGCCCATGCCGAAGCCCGCCCCCACGCAGAGGACGTAGGTCAGGGCCAGCTGGCGCGTGGCGAAGAGCCTCAGGGGAACCACGGGCCTGGCCGCCCGCCGCTCGACGGCAACCAGCATGGTCAGGCCGAGGGCCGCGGCGCCCAGGAGGAAGGGCCAGAGGGTCAGGCCCAGGGCTCCGTCGAGCACGCGGTTGATGCCGAGGACGAGGGCGGTCAGCGCGAGGGCCAGCAGCGCGATGCCCGCCCAGTCGAGGGGCGCCGGCGGGCCGGAGGGCCTGACGCGGGGCAGGTTGCGCAGGCCCAGCCAGAGGACCAGGGCGGCCACGGGCAGGTTGATCAGGAAGATCCACTGCCAGCTGAGGGCGATCAGGATCAGCGAGGCCAGGAGCGGGCCGAGCAGGAAGGCCATGCCGAAGGTGGCCCCGATCAGGCCGAGGGCCTTGCCGCGCTCGGCCGGCGGGAAGGCGTCGCCGACCACGGCGCTGGCCGTCGGGTTGATGCCCCCGGCGCTGAAGCCCTGCACGGCCCGGCCGAGCAGGACGACCCAGAAGGATGGGGCCAGGGCGATTAGCAGGGAGCCCAAAGCGAAGCCGGCCACGCAGAGGAGGTAGACCGGGCGGCGCCCGTAGCGATCGCCCAGGGCGGCCATCAGGGCGGTGCTGCTGAGGATGGCCAGGCTGAAGACGATCGTTACCATGCCGATCGCGCTGTTGTCTACGCCGAAGGCGTCGCGCAGGGCCGGTACGGCGGGGGCGATCACGGCCGCGTCAATCGCGGCCATGAACACGCCGATGAAGAGGACAGTCATGATGCGGCGGCGGGCCAGGGGGTCGAGGGCGGCGTCAACGGTGGACATAGTGCCTCCTGGGTGGGCTGTGGCGCCGCCTATTATAGCCGAAGTTGGCCGGGCCATAGTCAGGGCTGACTAATAGGGGCGGGCCCGGGACCACCCGGTGGAGCGTCCAACGGCACTCGTTGGCGCCACGGGGCGGGCGACCACGTTGGGACGCCCGTACGGCGTGGCATGGGGCGCCAGGGCGGGGCGCAGGCGCTCGGCTCCGGGGCGGGCGACCACGTTGGGTCGCCCGTACGGCGTGGCATGGGGCGCCAGGGCGGGGCGCAGGCGCTCGGCCAGGCCCAGCAGGCCCGCCGTAGAAGGCGCGGGTCGCCGGCTCGCCGCCCGCGGGCATGGCGAGCTGCACGTGGTCGAGCCCGACGATGACGCTCATTGTTCGCCCTCCGGGGCGCCTACCCGGGCCGGGCGGCCAGGGCCGGCGCGACAAACCCGCTCAGCGCTCGCTGGGGCAGCTCGTGGCGGAGCTGGTCCTCGACCAGCAGGCGGGCCATGCTCAGGGGGTGGAAGAAGGCCGCGACCGGCGTGGCCCCGTTGAAGATCCCGATATAGCGGCTGGAGAGCTCGGGGCTACGCGCGATGGCCTTGAGGAAGAGCGGGCCCAGGTCGAGCCCGGCGCGGGCGAGCCCCTCGAACTGCTCGCCCATGGCGACCATGTCGTAGATAGGGCGGGCGTAGGCGTCGCGGTGGCGCTGGTATGCGGCCATGGCGCCCAGCCAGTCGGAGCGGCGGCGGGTGCGGGCCCAGGCCTCGGCCACGAGCTCGGCGCTGCGCAGGGCGTTGTTGATGCCCTGGCCCGTGACGGGGTCAATGTAGTGGCCGGCGTCGCCGACAAGGGCCCAGCCGGCCCCGTAGCTCTGGCGGAAGTAGCTGTCGAGGGGGCCCTGACCCATCACGGGGGTGGCCCGCTCGGCGCGGGCCAGGCGCGCGGCCAGCTCGGGGATTGCCGACCAGGCGCGGGCCATGGCGCCCTCGGGGTCGCGGCGGGCCGCGGCGAACTGCTCGGCGGGGACGCCGACCGAGACGACGGCGAGACCGTCGTCGGCGTCGAAGACGAGGATGCCGGTCTTGCGGTCGGGGTGGCCGTAGACCACGGCGCTCGGGTCGGCCAGGGGCGCCACGCCGCTGTAGTAGGCGTAGAAGATCGCGGTGCGGCCGCGGGCGCTGGCGTAGACGGGGGCCGCGGCGTGGCGGGCGACGACGGAGCGCTTGCCGTCGGCGCCGATCACCCCGCGGGCGTAGATCGTCTGCTCGGGGCCGCCGCCCTGGCGGCCGCGCACGCCGACGACGCGGCCCGCGCCCCAGGCCAGGCCGCGCACGTCGAAGCCCTGGCGAACCGTCACGCCGGGGAGGGCCGCCACCACGTCGTAGATCGCGGCGTCCAGGCGCTCGCGCCTGATCGAGTAGGCGTAGTCGCGGCCGCCCGAGGGGGGCAGGCGAGCCACCAGGTCGAGCCCGATCGAGGGCAGCCGCGTGCCGTAGAAGGTGATACGCGGCGCGCCGATGGCCTCGACCGCCGCGAGGGCGCCGATGCGCTCGAGCATGGCCATGCTATTGCCATAGAAGATCGGGCACGACACGGTGGGCGCCGGCAGCCGGTCCCGCTCGAGCACCAGCACGCGCTCGCCCTGGC
>DAOLDO010000737.1:0-3670 GCA_035327325.1 Chloroflexaceae bacterium
CCAGGGCCGCCGCCGCCGGCAGCTTCACCAGCAGCGGGTCGGCGACCGCGGCCAGCCCCGCCGCGGCCCCGTTGTAGAGCTGGCGGCCCTCGTGCAGCAGCATCGCCCGCTCGGGGCCGATCGCCAGCACGTCGTCCACCCGGTGCTCCACCACCACCACGGCCCGCCCCGCCCGCGCCTGGTCGCGGATCACCTCGAGGGCGTGCCGGGCGGCCATGGGGTCGAGGCTGGCCAGGGGCTCGTCCAGCAGCAGCACGCGCGGCTCCATCGCCAGGAGCCCGGCCAGGGCCACCTTCTGCTTCTCGCCGCCCGAGAGCCTGTAAGTCTCGCGGCCCCGCAGGTGCCCGATCCCCAGCTCCTCCAGCGCCGCCTCGACCGCGGCCAGGATGCGCTCGCGCGGCCAGCCCAGGTTCTCGGGCCCGAAGGCCACCTCCTCGGCCACGTAGCTGGCTACGATCTGCTTCTCCGGGTCCTGCAGCACCGTGCCCACCAGGCGCGCCAGGCGCGCCAGCGACAGCCCCGCCACGTGGTGGCCGTCCACCGTCACCCGGCCCGCCAGCTCGCCCCGGTACGAGCGCGGGATCAGCCCGTTGACGCAGCGCAGCAGGGTGCTCTTGCCGCAGCCGCTCGGCCCGGCGATCAGCAGCACCTCGCCCCCGCCCACAGTCGTGGTCAGCCCGCTCACCGCCGGGTCCGTCCCCGTCCTGTACTGGAAGCTCAGGCCCTCGACCTGGAGCAGCGCCTCAGCCATGGTGCCCCATATCCACAGGCGAGCGCAGGGGAACACTGAAACGCACGCCAACCACGCCAGAGCGTAGCAACGTGCGCAACACTGCCGGGAGCATCCCTGCACCCCCGCGCCGCTAACCTGGATCACAACCCCGCTGGATGCCCGGTATGGTACGAGAAGATCGCCCGCTCGTCAAGTGCCCCGCCACCCCCGTCGCCGCTATAATGGCCGGAGGCGCGAGCGCAGCTTCAGGAGCAGCGGAGGGACCATCTATGGGCTTCGACGTCGTCGGCGTCGGCATCGCCGGGCTGGACCTGATCGGGGTGGCCGCCGCCGAGCCGCAGCTCGGCGCCAAGCAGGCCCTGGCCGGCTGGGTCGAGATGGGCGGCGGCCCCGTGGCCACCGCCCTCGCCGCCGTTGCCCGCCTCGGCGGCCGGGCCGCCCTCGCCACGGCCGTGGGCGACGACGCCTACGGCGCCCGCATCGTCGCGGGCCTGCGCGCCGCCGGGGTAGACGTCTCCGCCGTCCAGCTGCGCCCCGGCGCCTCCCACGTCGCCTTCGTCCTGGCCGAGCCCGGGCGCGACCGCCGCACCGTCTGGTGGCACAACGACCCCGCCATCCTCGCCGGCGTCGCGCTCGACCGCGCCCTGATCACCTCGGCGCGAGCCCTGCTGATTGATACCCACATGCCCGAGGCCGCCCTCGCCGCCGCCCGCTGGATGCGCGAGGCCGGCGGCCTGGTCATGATTGACGCCGAGCGGGTGCGCCCGAGCACCCTCGAGCTGCTGCCCCACTGCGACCTGCTGGTCGTCTCCGAGCGCTTCGGCCGCGAGGCCACGGGCATGGCCGAGCCGCGCGAGGCCGCCCTGGCCCTCCACGGCCGCTACGGGCGCCTGGCCCTGGTCACCGGCGGCGCCGCGGGCAGCTGGTGCGCCCACGAGGGCGAGCTCTTCCACACCCCGGCCTTCGCGGTCGAGCCGGTTGACACCACGGGCGCGGGCGACGTCTTCCACGGCGCCCTGCTCCACGCCCTGTTGCGCGGCGACCCCGTGCCCGCCGCCGTCCGCTTCGCCAGCGCCGCCGCCGCCCTCAGCTGCCGCGGCCTCGGCGGGCGCGGCCACCTGCCCACCCCCGACGAGGTCGCGGCCCTCGCGAGGTGAGCCGCTCGCTGCGCTCACCGTATGAGGGGCGAGCAGGGCCGTGATCCCGCGATCACACCTCACACCTCACACCTCAGAAGACAAGCTTGCGCCGCCTGAGCGCGATACTCTGCAGCAGCCCCACCGCCGCCAGCACCGTGACCATGAAGCTGCCGCCGTGGGAGACCAGGGGCAGCGGCAGGCCCGTCACGGGCAGCAGGCTCAGGTTCATGCCGACGTTGACCAGGATGTGGCAGAGCAGCATGGCGAAGATGCCCAGGGCGATCAGCCGCCCGAAGCTGTCGCGGGCCTGACCGGCGATCGACAGGGCCTGCCAGAGCAGCAGGGCCTGGAAGCTGATCAGCACCACCCCGCCCACGAAGCCCATCTCCTCGCCGATCACCGCGAAGATGAAGTCGGTGTGCTGCACCGGCACGTAGTTGCCCTGGCTGAACAGCCCCCTGGTCAGCCCCGCGCCGAACCAGCCCCCCTGGCCGATCGCGCCGAGGGCCTGCACGACATTGTAGCTGTCGTTGAAGTCGGCCCTGGCCGGGTCGGTCAGCAGAAAGTAGAAGCTCAGCAGCCGCCGCTTCTGATAGTCGTCGAGCAGCGCGTCCGACGACCAGGCCAGGTACAGGGCCGGCAGCGCCACCAGGGCCAGGGCCGCCAGCTGGCTCGGCCGCATCCCCGCGCCCCAGGCCATGGCCAGCCAGATCGCCCCGATCACGATCGTGCTGCCCAGGTCGGGCTGCACCAGCACCAGCAGCGCCGGCACCGCGGCGATCGCCAGGCCGCCGAGCTGCACGAGCCACCCGCCGCCCCGACCCTCGAAGCGCTGCCAGTAGGCCGCCAGCGTGATGATCAGCGCCAGCTTGGCCACCTCCGAGGGCTGGAACGTGCGCGTGCCCAGGGCGATCCAGCTCTGGGCGCCCTCGCTGATCCGCCCGATCACCAGCACCGCCAGCAGTAGCACCACCGCGAACAGGTACAGCGGCCGGGCCAGGCTCGAGAGCAGCTGATAGTCGAACAGCGTCACCGCCACCATCGCGCCAAGGCCCACGGCCATGCTCACCAGGTGGTTCGGGTAGATCGCCCGCAGCGGCGCGCCGTTCACCGTCACCGCCGTCAGCGTCGCGCTGTACACCGCCAGGGCGCTGATCACAAGCAGCGCCAGCACGCAGACCAGCAGCGGCCAGTTGTACTCGCGCCAGCGCCGCGTCTGCATGGCCTAGCCCGTGACCCCACGCTCGACCGCCGCCGCCACCCGCCCCACCTGGGCCATCATCTCGGCGAAGCGCTCGGGCACCAGCGACTGCTGCCCGTCGCACAGGGCGTAGGCCGGGTTCTCGTGCACCTCCACGATCAGCCCGTCGGCGCCCGCCGCCACCGCCGCGCGCGCCATCGGCTGCACCTGGTCCCAGCGGCCGCTCGCGTGCGACGGGTCTACGATCACCGGCAGGTGCGAGAGCTGCTTGATCATCGGCACCGCCCCCAGGTCGAGCGTGAAGCGCACCGTGTCGTCGAAGGTGCGGATCCCGCGCTCGCAGAGTACCACGTCCGGGTTGCCCTCGTTGAGCACGTACTCGGCCGCCAGCAGCAGATCCTTCACCGTCGCCGCGAAGCTCCGCTTGAGCAGCACGGGCCGCCCGGACCGGCCGACGGCGCGCAGCAGCGAGTAGTTCTGCATGTTGCGCGCGCCCACCTGCAGCATGTCGGCGTACTCGAGCACCAGCGGCAGGCTCTCGACGTCCATCACCTCGGTGACCACCGGCAGCCCCGTCTCGGAGCGGACCTGCGCCAG
>DAOLDO010000738.1:0-3664 GCA_035327325.1 Chloroflexaceae bacterium
ACGGGCGCAGTGGGGGCTGCCGTGCCCCAGCTGCGCCGCTACGGCTCCGGCAGCGAGTGGCGGGGAGCGCCCGGGGCGGCCCCGGCCGCGCAGGCCGCGGACTAGCGAGGTGTGAGGTGTGAGATGTGAGGTGTGAGATGTGAGGTGTGAAGACTCTGCGGCTGTGCTCGTGGCGGAATCACACCTCGCACAGCGAGCGGAGCGAGCGGCTCACACGGCGAGAAGGAGTCGACGATGACTGACCAGCGTGTGGCGGTGGTGACCGGCGGGGGCAGCGGGATCGGGCGGGCCGTGGCCGAGCACATGGCCGTAGCGGGCTACAGGGTGGTGGTGGTGGACCTGCCGGGGAGCGAGGGGCAGGCCGTGGCCGACGCTGTGGGCGGGCTGTTCGTCGGCGCCGACCTGGGCCGGCGCGAGGAGTGCCGGCGGGTGATTGACGCCGCGCAGGAGCAGTTCGGACGGGTGGACGCCCTGGTGAACAACGCGGGCTACCAGCACATTGACGCCCTCGAGGTCTTCCCGGAGGACCGCTGGGACAACATGCTGGCGGTGATGCTCACGGCGCCCTTCCTGCTGATGCGCTACGCCTGGCCGGGCATGCAGGCGCGCGGGTGGGGCCGCGTGATCAACATCGGCTCGGTCCACAGCTTGCGGGCCTCGCCCTTCAAGATCGGTTACGTCTCGGCCAAGCACGGCCTGCTGGGCCTCACGCGCACGGCGGCGGTGGAGGGCGGGCCCCACGGCATCACGGTCAACCTGATCGCGCCGGCCTATGTGCGCACGCCCCTGGTCGAGAAGCAGATCGCCGACCAGGCCCGCACCCGGGGCATCCCCGAGGACCAGGTGATCGAGAAGGTCATGCTCGAGCCCGCCGCGGTCAAGCGGCTGATCGAGCCGGCCGAGGTGGCCGAGCTGGTGCTGTTCCTCTGCTCGGACGCCGCGGGCACCATGACCGGCTCGGTTCACGAGATGGCCCTGGGCTGGACGGCGCGCTGAGGCGCGGGCGGCGCAGCTCCATAGGATGCTCACCGTCATGGTGTCCGCCAGCGTGGGGCGCCCTTGACACCTCGTCCGAGGGGAAGTATAGTCTCTCTGGCCGTGGGAGCGGTTTCAATCGGCGAAAAGCCAGGGGTGGGTATGTCGCTCGCCATCACCATCGAAGAGATCGCCCGGCTCGCCGAGGTCTCGCGCTCGACCGTGTCGCGCGTCCTCAACAACCACCCCAACGTCCGGCCGGCGGTGCGCGACAAGGTGCTGCGCGTGGTGCGGGAGCAGAACTACACGCCGAACGCGGCGGCGCGCAGCCTGGCCAGCAACCGCAGCTACGCGATCAGCCTGGTCATCCCGGGCAGCACGGGGGCAATCTTCGCCGACCCGTTCTTCCCACAGGTGATCCAGGGCATCAGCGAGACGTGCAACGGCGCCGGCTACGTGCTGATGCTGGCCATGCTCACGGCCGAGATGGAGCAGACCTTCTACAATCGCATGGTGGGCGGCAAGCACTTCGACGGGGTGATCATGCTCTCGAGCGACGTGGACGACCCGCTGCTGCCGCGGCTGATGCGCGAGGGCACGCCCCTGGTGCTGATCGGGCGCCACCCCTACCTCGAGGGCCTGTCCACGGTCGACTCGGAGAACTTCGAGGGGGCCCGCGAGGCGACCGCCCACCTGATCGGCCTTGGCCACAGGCGCGTGGCCACCATCACCGGCCGGCTGACGATGCAGTCGGGCGTGGACCGCCGCGACGGCTACGAGCAGGCGCTCTTAGCCGCCGGCCTGCCCCTCGACCCGGCGCTGATCGTCGAGGGCGACTACACCCAGGAGCGGGGCTACAGGGCGATGCGCCAGCTCCTGGCCCTGCCCCGGCCTCCGACGGCCGTCTTCGCGGGGAGCGACGCCACCGCCTTTGGGGCTCAGCGCGCCATCCACGAGGCCGGCCTGCGTATGCCCGAGGACGTCGCCCTGGTCGGCTTCGACGACGTGCCCGCCGCCGCCTACGCCAACCCGCCCCTGACCACGATGCGCCAGCCGAGCGCCGAGCTTGGCGAACAGGCCGTGCGCGTCTTGCTCGCCCACATCGAGGACCCCGGCAGGCATCCCACCGCCGTGCGCCTCCCCACCGCGCTGGTGGTGCGCGCTTCGTGCGGCGCCGCCAGCCCGTAGCGCCGCGGCGCCTCGCTCTCTTTGCCTTGTCTCGCGGGCTTCATTGTCTCTGACCGGAAGGAATTGCATGGGTGCCCTAACCTTTCCCCAGGGCTTCGTCTGGGGCGCGGCCACGGCCGCCTACCAGATCGAGGGCGCGGCCCGCGAGGGCGGCCGCGGCGAGAGTATCTGGGACCGCTTCAGCCACACGCCGGGCAAGACGCGCGATGGCCACACCGGCGATGTGGCCTGCGACCACTACCACCGCTACGAGGAGGACGTGGCCCTGATGGCCGACCTGGGCCTCAAGGGCTACCGCTTCAGCATCGCCTGGCCCCGGGTGCTGCCCGACGGGCGCGGTCGGGTCAACCAGCAGGGGCTGGACTTCTACCGGCGCCTGGTGGACGCGCTGCTCGAGCGGGGCATCACGCCCTACGCGACCCTCTACCACTGGGACCTGCCGGTGGCCCTGGAGGACGCGGGGGGCTGGCCGGCCCGGGCCACCGCCGAGGCTTTCGCCGAGTACGCCGGCGTGGTGGCCGCGTCCCTGGGCGACCGGGTCAAGCACTGGCTCACGATCAACGAGCCCTGGTGCGTGAGCTTCCTCAGCCACCAGATCGGCGAGCACGCGCCGGGCCGCCAGGATTGGCCCGCCGCCATCGCCGCGAGCCACCATGTGCTGCTGGCCCACGGCCTCGGCACCCAGGCGATCAAGGCTGCCGCGCCCGACGCCCAGGTGGGCATCGTCCTGAACTTCGCCGCGGCGGTGCCCGCCTCGGCCAGCCCCGCCGACCGCGACGCTGCGCGCTGGCTCGACGGCTATCTAAACCGCTGGTTCCTCGACCCGCTCCATGGCCACGGCTACCCGGCGGATATGCTGGCCGACTACGGGGCCGCCGGCCGCCTGCCCGACTGGGCCGCCCTGGTGCGCCCGGGCGACCTGGCGACGATCGCGACGCCGACCGATCTCTTCGCCTTCAACTACTACACCCGCGAGCTTGTCGCCGCCGGCGAGGCCCCCGGCGAGCTGCGCAACGTGCGCCTGGAGGTGCCGCGCACCGCGATGGGCTGGGAGATCTACCCCGAGGGCCTTTACAAGACCCTGCTCCGCCTGCACAGCCACTACAGCATCGGCCGCATCATCATCGCCGAGAACGGGGCCAGCTACCCGCACGAGGTGGACGCGGACGGGCGCGTGCGCGACCAGGACCGCATCGAGTACCTGCGCCTGCACCTCGAGGCCTGCCACAGGGCGATCGCGGCCGGCGTGCCCCTCGAGGGCTACTTCCAGTGGTCGCTGCTGGACAACTTCGAGTGGGCCCACGGCTACCACCAGCGCTTCGGCCTGGTTCACGTGGACTACGCCACTCAGCGGCGCATCCCCAAGGATAGCTTCGCCTGGTATCGTGACGTGATCGCGCGCAATGGGCTGGCTGACGCTTAGACAAGGTTCGTAAGCGCATTACCGTCTGGTGCCGCCGCAGACCTCACCCCCCCGCCCCCTCTCCAATATGGAGAGGGG
>DAOLDO010000739.1:0-3654 GCA_035327325.1 Chloroflexaceae bacterium
GAGGTGTGAGGTGTGAGGTGTGAGGTGTGAGGTGTGAGGTGTGAGGTGTGAGGTGAATTATCGCGAGTGGGAGGCTGCGTCGCAGGGGCTATTTTATGCGGATCCGATCTGGCAGGTAGAGGCCTATAGGCTTGCGCTGTTCCTGGCGGATATTTGCTGGCACGACACTTCACGGCTCCATCGAGATCGCCGTACGCTCGGCGTCGCGGAGCAGCTTTACGCCGCTGTAGGCTCGATCGGCGCGAACATCGCCGAGGGCTATGGGCGCGAGCCCGGTAAAGATAGAGCCCGCTTTTACTCCTACGCGCTGGGCTCCGCCCGCGAGAGCCAGGCGTGGTACTTCAGCGCCCGACACGTGCTGGGCGAGGAGGTCCAGCGCCACCGCCACGACGTGCTCACGAGCATCATTCGTCTGCTTACCGTGATGGCCACCCAGCAGCGCGGCAGGCGTCTGCAGGATGAAGGTGAGCTGTACAGCCCTGACCCTCAGAGCCATGCTCGGGGCGACCAGAGGCCGCCTGGAATGGCGCTCGACAGAGAAGTGCCGTTCTTCAACACGGAAAGGGAAGGCTGAGGCGATCTCGCGGCGATCACACCTCACACCTCCATGGATCAACTAATAGTTACTACCTCTTCTCACCGCTACCCCGTCGTCGTCGCCGCCGGCGCCCTGGCGTCCCTCCCCGAGCGCCTGGCCGAGCTTGGGCTGGGCGGCGCCCTCTGGCTCGCCTGCGACGCGGCCGTGGCGCCTCGCTACGGCGAGCCCCTGGTCGCCCGCCTGCGCGGCGCGGGCTTCGCCGCCCAGCTCCACGGCGTGCCCTCGGGCGAGGCCAGCAAGGGCCCCGAGGAGCTGTGGCGGCTCTACAGCTGGATGATCGGCGGCGGCGTCGAGCGGCGCGACGCCGTGCTGGCTCTCGGCGGGGGCGTCGTGGGCGACCTGGCGGGCTTCGCCGCCGCCACCGTGCTGCGCGGCGTCGCCGTGGTGCAGTTGCCCACCACGCTCCTGGCCATAGTCGACTCGGCCGTGGGCGGCAAGACGGGCATTAACCACCCCCTCGGCAAGAACCTGGTGGGCGCCTTCCACCAGCCCCTGCTGGTGCTCGCCGACACGGACACCCTCGCCAGCCTCCCCCCGCGCGAGCTGCGGGCCGGCTGGGCCGAGGTGATCAAGCACGGCGTGATCGCCGACGCCGGCCTCTTCGCCGAGCTGGAGGAGCTGGCGGCCGCGGAGGGCTGGGGCGAGCGGCCCCTCGCCGGGTGGCCCACCGCCGGCGCGCCCCTGGCCGAGCGCCTGACGGCGCTTGTCAGGCGGGCCGTGGCGGTCAAGGTGGGTGTGGTCAGCCGCGACGAGCGCGAGCAGGGCGAGCGGATCACGCTCAACTACGGCCACACCATCGGCCACGCCGTCGAGGCCCTCACCGGCTACGGAGCCTTGCTCCACGGCGAGGCCGTGGCCATCGGCATGCACGCCGCCGCCGGCATCGCCGCCGGCATGGGCCTGTGCGACGCCGGCCTGGTCGAGCGGCAGCGCCGGCTGCTGGCGGCCTACGGCCTCGGCGTGGCCATGCCGCCAGGGCTCGACCCCGCGGCCGTCCTCGCCGCCACCCTGCGCGACAAGAAGGTGCGGGCCGGGCGCGTGCGCTGGGTGCTGCCCACGGGGCTCGGCGCCGTCGTGGTGCGCGACGACGTGCCCGAGGCCCTGGTGCGCGCCGCCCTCGGCTGAGCGGGGCGCCGGTGTTAAGCATGTTAAAGCCTTGCCGGCGACCCTTCACGGCGCGCGGGGGCGTGGTATACTGCCTGGCGTCCACTCTGCGTCAGGACCATACCGGCGAGGTTTCTCTTGGAGAGTGTCAAGGAGTTCGCTGAGCGCGTCTTCCAGAACGTTGAGCGGGTGATCGTCGGCAAGCGCCACGCCGTCGAGCTCGTGCTGGTGGCCCTCCTCTGCCGCGGCCACGTGCTGCTCGAGGACGTGCCCGGCACCGGCAAGACGGTGCTCGCCAAGAGCATCGCCCGCTCGATCGGCGGGAGCTTCAAGCGCATCCAGTTCACGCCCGACCTGCTGCCCTCCGACGTGACGGGCGTCTCGATCTTCAACCAGCAGAGCCGCGAGTTCGAGTTCCGCCAGGGCCCGGTCTTTGCCCAGATCGTCCTGGCCGACGAGATCAACCGCGCTACCCCCAAGACCCAGAGCGCCCTGCTCGAGGCGATGGAGGAGCGCCAGATCACCGTGGACGGCGTGACCTACAGGCTGCCGTCGCCCTTCATCGTGCTCGCCACCCAGAACCCGATCGAGTACGAGGGCACCTTCCCGCTGCCCGAGGCCCAGCTCGACCGCTTCTTGCTGCGCCTCAACCTCGGCTACCCCGAGCGCCTCGACGAGATCGCTATCCTCAAGCGCCAGCGCACCGCCCACCCCCTCGACAGCCTCCCCACCGTCGCCCAGATTGACGAGCTCCTGCGCCTCCAGGAGACGATCAAGGAGGTCTACGTGGACGAGCTGGTCGAGGAGTACATCGTCAGCCTGACCACGGCCACCCGCCACCACGAGGACGTCTACCTCGGCGCCAGCGCCCGCGGCTCACTCGCCCTTTACAAGACGGCCCAGGCATGGGCGGCGATCAGGGGCCTCGACTACGTCACCCCCGACGATGTGAAGGCCCTCGCCGGCCCCGTCCTCGGCCACCGCATGATCGTCAGCCCCGCCGCCCGCATCCGTAACGTCACCGCCAGCGCCGTGGTCGAGGAGATCCTGGCCGCCGTGCCCGTCCCCGGCGCCCGCGCCGGGCGGCGCTTCGACCGCTCGGGCGCCGTGCTCAGCGGGTAGCGCCGGCACCCGCGTAGGGGCGGCCCGGCGTGGCCGCCCAGGACGTAAGGGCGGCCCGGCGTTGCCGCCCAGGACGTAAGGGCGGCCCGGCGTGGCCGCCCCTCACTACCCCCGGGTCGTCATGCACGATGAGCAGAGCCAGCCCGAGACGAGCGGCGCCCGCCTGCGCGGCGCCCTGCGCCGGGTGGTGCTGCTCCGCGAGACGGGCCCGAAGAGCGCGGCCTGGCACCGGGCCCGCGCCGCGACGATCTGGCGGCTCCACCGCCTGATCGCCCAGGCCGACGACGACCCGCAGCCGCCGCGGCGGCCGGGGGCAGACCCGCGAGCGTAACTGGCATGACCACTCCACCGGAGCTGCTGGAGCAAAGCCTGGAGGCCCACGGCGACGACCTCTACCGCGCGGCGCTGGTCGCCGCCGGCGACGAGGGCCGCGCCGCCGCCCTGCTGCGCGACCTCGCCGCCGCCATCGGCAGGGCGCAGGCGGCGCCCGACGCGCCGCCCCTCGCCCTCGACGCGCCGGCCCTCCTTGCGCGCCTGGTGGCCGCCGCCCGCGCCGCCGAGGCCCGCGCCGCCGACGAGCGGGCCCCCCGGCGCCCGCGCCCCGCCCGCGCCAACCTCTTCGCGCCCTTCGCGCTCCACCACCTCGGCCTCGACCAGCGCATGGCCCTCGGCCTGCACCTGCTGCTCGGCTACGACGGCCCCCGCCTCGCCGGCGTGCTCGGCCTCGACACAGCGACCGCCCGCGCCGCCATGGTCGAGGGCGCCAGGGCCCTCGGGCCGGCGACGGGCCACGCCCTCGCCGACCGGGTCAGCGGCGAGGCGTGCGCCGG
>DAOLDO010000740.1:0-3640 GCA_035327325.1 Chloroflexaceae bacterium
CGGGCGGCGCGCCTCGGCCACGCCGCCGACCTCTACCAGCGCGGCGTAGACCCCGAGAGCGGCGCCGTGACCCTGCGCTACTTCTTCCCCGCAGCGGCCGCGGCCCGCGACGCCGAGGCGATCGCCCGGCTCGCCGACGAGCTCGGGGTGCCGGTGAGCGTCTGGCCGCGGCCTCACCAGGGCCAGCTGGCCGATGCAGCCCTGGCCGCCCTGCCCCCTGGGCTCACGCCCGAGCGCGGCCCGGCTTTCCACCTGGACGAGGGCCGGGTCGAGCTGCGCTGCACGGGCGAGGCCGACCCCCAGGCCGTCGCGGCCGCCGAGGCCGCCTTCCTGGCCCGGACCGGCCTGCGGCTCACGATCAGGGCGCCGGGGCTGGTGACCGCCCAGCTCGCGGGCTCCGGCGCCGCGGGCCGCGGCGAGGGCTTCGCGCCGCCCCAGGGCGCCCGGCCCGCCGAGCTGAACTTCGTCCTGAACACGGCGCGGGCCTGGTTCGGGCCGGAGACGGGGTGCTACAAGGCCAGCGCCGACCAGGCCGCCCTGGTGGTGACCCTGCGCTTCCACTTCCCCGCCGCTGCGGCCCGCCTGCACGCGGCCCAGCTGGCCGAGCTGGCGGCCTTCATCGGCTGGACGGTGCGGCTCTGGCCCCAGCCCCACCAGGAGGCCCTGATGCGCGCCGCCCGCGAGGCTCTGCCGCCCGGCGTGGCTGCCCTCGGCGCTGCCGCGATCCAGAGCGCGTCCCGCGAGGTTGTGGTGAAGGCCCAGGGCGCGTGCGCCGCGGCCGCCCTCGAGGCCGCCGCAGCCGCCTTCGCCGAGCGCACGGGCTGGCGGCTGACCGTCAACGGTGCCACCCTGCTCTGAGCGGCCGCCCGAGGCTTTTCCACGAAGCCCAGGAAGATCACGACGTGGCGAGACGCTCCGCCGCACGAGCACGACCACGCCCACACTCACCCTGGCACAGCGTCTCTAGCACAGCTGCCCCCTTCGTGCTCAACGTGGTGACAACCCGCCGCCCCGGCAAGGGCATCTACCGCGTAACCGCGGCGAGGAAGTGCTCGACGGCGTAGGTCGAGAGCTGGCCGAAGGGGCCGCTCAGGTTGAAGTCGGCGCCGTGGGTGGCCCAGGGCAGCGCGAGCAGCAGGTGGGGCCGCCCGGCCTCCTCCAGGCGCGCGGCCAGGCGCTCGCTCTGGCGCGGCGTGACCAGTTCGTCGCGGCCGCCGTGGACCAGCAGGGTCGGCGGGGCGGCGGGGCCGACGAAGGCGATCGGCGAGGCGGCGGCGTAGGCCGCGGGCGCGGTCGCGGGCGTGCCGTCCAAATAGGCCTCGAGCACGCCGCGCGAGTCGATCACCAGCGGGTTGGAGGGGTTCTCGTAGCCGTAGACCATGTCGGTCGGCCCGTAGAAGGAGACGGCGCCGAGAATGGCCGGGTCGCCCGCGCTGTAGGCGGCGAGCAGGGCGAGCTGGCCGCCGGCCGAGCGGCCGAGCAGCACGATGCGCGCCGGGTCGAGGCCGAGCGCGGCGGCGCGGCCCTTGAGGAAGGCCACGGCGGCCAGCACGTCGTCGCGGGCGGCGGGGAAGGGCCAGGCCGGCGCGAGGCGGTAGCTGATCGCCGCGACGGCGTAGCCCCGGCCCGCCAGGTAGCGGTTCAGCGGCGCGAGCTGCGCGCTGTCGCCGCTCTGCCACGAGCCGCCATGGATGACCACCACGAGCGGGGCCGGCCCGCTCGCGCCGCTGGGCCGGTAGTAGTCGAGCCCCAGCTCCTGCCCCGCGCCGCCGGCGTAGAATAGGCGCTCGGGCGCGAGCGCGGGCAGCGGCACGCCGCGCAGCACGTCGCGGGCCACCAGGGGGGCCGGGCGGCCGAGGGGGGCCGGCGCCAGGCCGAAGGCCGCCTCGAGGCGCTCCGGCAGGGCGCGGGCCGGGCCCACGGCGCGGGCCAGCGGGCTGAGGGCGAGGAGGGCCGCGCCAACACCCAGCGCGGCCCCCAGGCGACCCGGGGCTGTGCGGCGCCAGCCGGGCAGCAGCGGGGCCAGGGCCAGCAGGGCCAGAGCGTGGCCCCACTCGGTCACCAGGACCGCCACCTGCCAGAGCAGGTAGGTCGGCGCCCTGAACACCGCCAGCAGGGCCAGGGCCAGGCTCAGGGCGCCCCAGCCCAGGCGGGCGGCTGCTCCAGCGTGACGCGGCATCGCTCGTCCCTCACTATTCGCTCAGACGGTGCGCAGCGCCCGTCACCCTCCACTGCGCGGCCCGCGGCGGCGGATCTCCCGGCGCGCCGGGCGGGCCTGGGTGCGGCGCCCCGCTGCTGGCGCCCATTCTACCAGGGTTGCGTGGGCGCGCCCCGCCCTTGACACAGCGCCGCCGGGCGCCTAGCATTAGGATCGGCGACGCGCCACACACGACGGACCAGACCATGACCATGCCCCGCCCCGCCCTCGACCGCTGCGCCGCGTGCGGCGGCGACCTGAACGGCGGCTACTACACCCTGATTGACCGGCCCGAGCGCTACTGCTCGCGCTGCATCGCCACGCGCCCCCGCTGCGCCTCGTGCGGCGCGCCCCTCGGCGCCCAGCACTGGCGCCTGCACGACGGGCGGCTCCAGTGCGCCGCCTGCCACGCCACCGCCGTCTACGACCCCGCCCTGGCCCGGTCGCTCTTCGACGAGACTGTGGCGGGCGTCGTGGCCCAGCTCGGGCTCAGCCTGAACGTCGGCGTGGAGTTTCGCCTGGTTGACGCGCCCACCCTCGAGGGCCTGCGCGCCGAGGGCGCCCCCGCCCCGGCCGGTATGACCACCCTCGGCCTCTACCAGCGCCGCGGCCACCTGCGGGCGATCTACATGCTCTACGGGCTGCCCCGGCTCGGCTTCCGCACCACCGTGGCCCACGAGTACGCCCACGCCTGGCAGGGCGAGCGCTGCCCGCTCCTGCGCGACGACGAGCTGCGCGAGGGCCACGCCGAGTGGGTCGCCTACCACCACCTGCTCTGGCTGGGCTGCACCAGGGCCGCCGAGCGCATGCTCAGCTCGCCCCACCCCTACCGCCCCGCCCTGGAGCGCGTCCTGGCCCTGGAGCGCCGCCTCGGCAGGGCCGGGGTCAACGCGGCCATGACCAGGGCCGAGTGATGGACTTCACGGCTGATCAGCGGGCCGCCATCGTCACCCCCGGCCACCTGGTGGTCACGGCCGGCGCGGGCAGCGGCAAGACCCGCGTGCTCGTCGAGCGCTACCTGCGCCTGGTGGACGAGGTGGCCGCGTCCGCCCCCCCGGGCGACGACCCCTTCGCCGCCGTGCTCGCCGTCACCTTCACCGAGAAGGCCGCCCGCGAGATGCGCGACCGCGTGCGCCGGGCCGCCGCCGCCCGGGCTCGCCTGGCCCCGCCGGAGGCGGCCGCCGCCGCCCAGGCCTACGCCGCCGCGGCCGAGGCCGCCCGCATCGGCACCATCCACAGCTTCTGCGCCGAGCTGCTGCGGGCCCAGCCCGCCGAGAGCGGCCTCGACCCCCGCTTCGCCATCCTCGACGAGGTCGAGGCCGGCGCCCTGGCCGCCGCGAGCGTCGAGGAGGCCCTGACCGCGGCGGCAACCGCGGGGGCTCTCCCCGCGGCCCTGCTCGAGGAGTTCGCCCCCGCCGAGCTCGCCGAGGCCCTGGGCGAGCT
>DAOLDO010000741.1:0-3639 GCA_035327325.1 Chloroflexaceae bacterium
CGCTGGGTCGGCTTCGACGTTGGGGAAACGCTGATCGACGAGACGCGACACTGGGCGGGCTGGGTCGATTGGCTCGGCGTGACCCACCTCACCTTCTTCGCCGCTCTGGGAGCAGTGATCGCGGCACGCCGTGACCACCGCGAGGTGTTCCATCTGCTGCGCCCCGGCTTTGACCTCGCCAATGCCCGGATGTGCGCCCGACCCTCGCCCGGCTCCGCGCGGGCGGCCTGCGCATCGCCATCGCCGGCAACCAGCCGCTCTGGGCCGAGGCCGCCCTTGACGCGATTGGGCTCCCGGCTGACCTGGTGGCCGCCTCTGACCGCTGGGGGGTGCATAAGCCTTTGCCGACCTTCTTCGCGCGCCTGGCCGAGGAGGCGGGCGCCGCCCCCAGGGAGATCGCCTATGTCGGCGATCGGCTCGACAACGACGTGCTGCCGGCGCGGGCCGCCGGGATATGGGCGGTGTTTCTGCGCCGTGGGCCGTGGGGCCACATCCACGCCACCTGGACAGAGCGCGAGCAGGCCCACGCGAGTATCGAGCGCCTCGACGAGTTGCCCCGGCTGCTTGGGCTTGACGATGGCGTCGGGCCGGGCGCATAGACGCGCGCATCCGACATGTGGCACACCGCGTGCGAGACCAGCGTGATCAGATGGGGTTCCCGGAGGCGTACAATAGATCTCGGCGGAGGTATGATCAGTGGAAGGAACAGGGCGCGATGACTCATATCGTCGGGATCGCCGAGATAGTGCTGTGGACGGCCGACAAAGAGCGGGCGCTGGGCTTCTACCGTGACCTGCTGGGGCTGGAGCTGATCTCGCCGCCGACGCTGCGGAACGCCTTCCTCAAAGCCGGTGAGGGCGCTGCCGGCATCCCCGCGATGATTGTCCTCGTGCCCAAGGGCGACGACGTGCGGGAGCAGCCCTCGGGCTACCAGCTGCACCATCTGGCCCTGGCACTGCCCCCGGAAGCCTTCGATTCCCAGCACGACGCGCTCGTCGCCGCCGGCTACACGCCGCGGGGCGGCAAGCACCCCGTGCTGGCGAGCCGCACGATGTACGTCGACGACCCCGACGGCAACGAGGTCGAGTTTATCTGCTCGGCACCCGCGGAGTAGCCGACTGATGCACCGCGACCCGATAACCCGGCGCGTCGTGTTCTTCGGCGACTCGCGGGCCGACTGGTGGCTGGTCCCGGTGCTGCCCGGGCTGCAGTGCGTCGCCGCCGGCGTCCCTGGCGCCTCGGCGCCCTTGCTCGCGCGGCGATTCGGGGTGATGGTGACGCCGTCGCGGCCAGATATCGTCATTGTGCAAATGGGCGTCAATGATCTGACCGGGCTGACGCCTACCTCGTGGGAGCGCGAGCGGGTCGTCGCGGCAACAGTGGCGGCCATCACGACGGTCGTGGCACATGCACGTGCCATTGGCACAGACGTCATCCTGACCACGATCTTCCCGCTGGCCCGCGGGGCCTTCGTAGATCATAACGTGCAGGCGGCGATCAGTGCGGTCAATACGGCTCTGCTGACCCTGGCCGGCGAGGGCGTCCAGGTGCTCGATAGCGCGGCGGTGTTGGCCGGAGCTGACGGCTACGTGCGCTCCGCCTTCGCCGACGACGAGCTCCACCTCAGCCCGGCGGGGTACGCGGCGCTGAACGAGGCGCTCGCGCCCCTGCTCAGCGCGTTCGCAACGAAAGCTCCCTGATGAAGCGCATCCTGCTGACAGGCATGTCTGGCACCGGGAAATCCACCCTGTTAGCGAAGCTGGCGCGCAGCGCTTTCGCCGCCCTTGCCGCGCGTGGGTACCTCGCCGTCGATATGGACGAGCCCGGCTGGTCTGAGCACGCCGCCGACGACGACTGGATATGGCGTGAAGACCGCGTCCAGGAGTTTCTCGTGCAGGAGGTGGGCGATGCCTTGTTTGTCAGCGGCTGCGCGACCAACCAGGTCAAGTTCTACCCCCAGTTTGACGCGATCGTGCTGCTTTCAGCTCCCGCTTCGGTGCTGATCGAGCGCCTGGCAACGCGGACGAACAATCAGTACGGGAAACACCCGGATGAGCTTGCGGAAGTGCTCGTCTACCTCGAAACAGTCGAGCCTCTGCCGCGACGACGGGCAACCCACGAGATCGACACCAGCGCCCCGTTTGAGGAGGTTCTCGCCACAGTGCTGCGCATCGTCGCTGATAAAGGGTGTGCGCGCCGATGACGGGTACGAGGATGCACGCCGATGAGGTGCCGACGGACGTCGGGCTGGTGCGCAGGCTCCTGGCCGCGCAATTTCCCGAGTGGGCGGGCCTGCCGATCACCCCCATCCCCTCGGCGGGCACCGACAACGCCATCTACCGCCTCGGTGACGACAAGGCCGTGCGCCTCCCCCGCATCCACTGGGCCGCCGGGCAGATCGCCAAGGAGCGCACCTGGCTGCCGCGGCTCGGGCCGCACCTGCCTCTCGAGTTGCCCGTCCAGCTAGCGGTCGGCGCACCCGACGCCGGCTACCCCTACGAGTGGGGCGTGTATCGCTGGCTCGCCGGCGACAGCGCGGCGGATGCTCCTATCGCCAGCATGGATGAAACTGCGGTCGTGCTGGCCCAGTTCATCACCGCGCTCCAGTGGATCGAACCGACCGGAGGGCCGGACGCCGTCGGACACTCACTGCGCGGCGTCCCGCTGCGTCTCCGCGACGCGGGCACCCGAGCGGCGATCGCCGCGATGGGCTCAATGATTGACGCCAGCGCGGCGCTGCGGGTGTGGGACGAGGCCTTGCGTGCGCCGGAGTGGGACCGCCCCCCGGTCTGGTTCCACGGCGACCTGCTCCCCGGCAACCTGCTCGTGACCGGCGGCCGCCTGAGCGCCGTCATTGACTGGAGCGGCCTAGGTGTGGGCGATCCGACCTGCGACCTGATGTGTGCCTGGGCGCTTTTCTCCGGCCAGAGCCGCCAGACGTTCCGCGACGCCCTTGCGGTCGACGACGCGACCTGGGCGCGGGCGAAGGGCCAGGCCCTGTCCCAGGCGGTCATCTTCATCCCCTACTACCTCCACACCAACCCGATCGGCGTCGCCCGTGCCCGGCGGATGCTGCGCGAGGTGCTCGCAGACACCCGGTGAGGGACGGAGAGCTCAGGGCCAGGGAACTGACAGGGGGCAGACCGCACTTCTGAGGCCAATGAGCAGCACGGCTGACGGTGTTCTCACCTGGCCAGGAGGGGCGCTCATCCGATCGCAAGCCGCTCGTGCTAGGGTGACGACACGCCCACCAGCACGAGGAGGTTTTCCCGATGACGCAGATCCCCATCCGCGCGCTGACTCTGTACAAGCAGGGCGTCGCCCACTTTCGGCGCCGTGGCCCCGTCACTGGTACCACAACGTCGCTGGTCGTCCCCCGCGAAAGCCTGAACGACGTGCTGAAGAGCCTCGACCTGGTGCTCCACGCGGGCGGGCCGATCCAGAGTGTTGACTACGAGACGCCCGCCGACAAGGAGGGCCAGCTTTCCAGCCTCCCGGTCCACCTTGGCGAGCGGGCCGGCCTCGCCGACCTCCTCGCCAGCCTGCGGGGCAGCCCGGTCGAGGTGACGCTCGACGGCGGCGCTACTGCGGCCGGGCGGGTGGTGGGCGTGGAAGCGAGCCTGGGAGCGAGTCAGACCC
>DAOLDO010000742.1:0-3638 GCA_035327325.1 Chloroflexaceae bacterium
AGATCGGCATGCGCCCCCCCTGGCCGCCAGCGGCACGCCCGCGGGGCTCGGGGGGGCGCCCGTGGGCCCGGCCCGCCGGCAGCGTGGGCTGGGCGTTGAATCCGGCGGGGCGCTCCTGGCGCCGGGCCGGCGGCAGGGGCCTGTAGTCGAGCAGTTCGTCGCCGTCCTCGGCCGGGGCCGCCGGGGACGCGGGGGCGCGTCCGGCCAGTTCCTCGTCGTAGGCGGCGCGCCGCTCCTGGTCGCCCAGGATGGTGTAGGCCCGCTCGATCTCGTCGCGCCGGCGCCGCGCAAGCTGCTGCAGCTCGTCGGCGGCGCCCTCGAGGCGCGCCGGGTCGTAGCGCTCGCGCAGCCGCTCGTAGGCGGCCCGGATCGCCTCGGCGTCGGCGCGGGGGTGGACTTGCAGGGTCTCGTAGTGGTCTTGCATCGTTGGGGTCTAGCTCAGCGGCTTTGAAGCCGGAGGGATGGTCGTTGCCACGAAGGGCACGAAGATGAGGAAGAGCGCGAAGCGCAGCAGGAGCTGTCCTGGCCTTCGCGCTCTTCGTGCTCTTCGTGGTGAAAAGCCTGCTGCCTGTTCCTACCAGGTCGCACGAACAGCGCCTACCGGCCCGTGCCCCGCGAGCCGAGGCGCGGGCTGAGGGCGGGCAGGCCCTTGGGCAGGCGCACGCGGGCGCCGGCCAGGATGGCGCTCCCCTCGAGGAAGCGGCGCATCAGGGCGATCGCGCCGCCGACGACCATGATGCCCATGCCCGTCCAGACGAGCAGCACCAGGGGCTTGACGCTCACCGAGATGATGCCTTTGGCCGGCACCACCGGCAGCTCGTCGAGGCCGTTGCCCGTGCCCGCCAGCATCACCCGGCGCGTGTTCGGGTCGAGGGAGACCACGGTCACGCTCGCGCCGCCCGGCAACTCCACCGGCACGTACTGCAGCTCCTGCTCGCCGGTGTCGGGGTTGCTCACCACCTGCACGTAGGGCTCGAGCTCCTGCTCCTGGCCCTCGTAGAGCACGCGCAGCCGCGCGCCGACCTTGAGCTCGCCGCTGCCGGCCATCATGGCCTCGCGGTCCATGTTGAAGCCGAGGAAGGTGAGCGTGTAGGGGCCCATGGTGGTCGTCTCGTCCTGGCCGAGCACCGGGCGCTTGCCGTCGCGCTCGGGGTCGTAGCCCGCCGGCGAGATGTAGAGGTCCTGCCAGATGAAGCTGTGGATGGACGGCGTGGTCATCGTCGCGCCCATCTGCTGGTTCTCGTAGAGGTAGGGCCTGGCGCTGAAGGTCGTGCGCCCGTCGCTCACCGAGTAGTCGAGCACGCCGCGCTGCTCCTCGTCGAGCTTGTAGCCGTTGAAGATGAACTCGTAGCCGTAGAGGCGCGTGCTCTCGCCGGGGGCCAGGCTGATCCTGGCCTCGGGGGTGGCGTAGGCGCTCGAGCCGACGAAGCCGAGCACCATGATCGCGAAGCCCACGTGGGCCATGTAGCCGCCGATGCGCATCCAGCCGCCCTTGAGGGTGCGGACGAGCATGACCAGGTTGGTGCCGACCGCGAACGTGCCGCCCGCCACGTAGAAGAGCGAGAGCAGGTCGCGCACGTCGATCAGCATCGCGACGACGGCGGCGACCACGGCGGCCGCGGCGGGCCAGCGCAGGGCCCTGAGCAGGTGGCGCATGTTGGTGTCGCGCCAGCCCAGCAGCGGGCCGAGGGTCATCAGCAGGATGATCACCGCGCCGAGGGGCGGCGTGGTCTGCTGGTAGAAGCTGGGCGCCAGGCTGAAGCGCCCGTCCTCGAAGGGCTGGGCCTGGGGGTTCATCAGGGTGCCGTCGTCGAGCTCGAAGGCCTGGCCCATCCAGCCCTGCAGCGTGTGGCCCACCCCGGGGATGGCCGAGATCACCGGCATGGAGGTGCCGATGCCTACCAGCAGGGCCGTCACGACCAGCGAGATGATCGCCAGCACGAAGAAGCTGTCGCGCGAGAAGAATTTGTCGCTCAGCTCCCGCGAGGGGATGTCGCGCCAGCGCCACACGAACAGCCCGAGCGAACCGACGAAGAGCAGCACCAGAAAGGCCACCAGGCCCTCGAAGATGCCCTCGGCCACGAACGAGTGCACCGAGAAGTTCGCGTAGACGCCGCTGCGGGTCAGGAAGGTGGCGTAGAAGACCAGCACGTAGACCAGGAGGGCCATCAGCAGGTTGGCCTTGCGCAGGCCGCCCTGCGAGCGCTGCAGCACCATGCCGTGCATAAGGGCCGTCAGGATGATCCAGGGCACTAGCGACGAGTTCTCCACCGGGTCCCAGCCCCAGTAACCGCCCCAGCCCAGGGTCTCGTAGGCCCAGTAGCCGCCGAGCAGCAGCGCCAGGCCGAGGAAGGTCCAGGCGCCGATCGTCCAGGGCAGGGCCCTGGTGACCCAGGTGTCGTAGTCGCGCCGGAGCAGGGCGCCGACCGCGAAGGCGAAGGGCACCGTGGCCAGGGCGTAGCCCACGAAGAGAATCGGCGGGTGGATGATCATCCAGAAGTTGTGCAGCAGCGGGTTGAGGCCGCGCCCGTCGGCCGGCGTCAGCGCCAGGCCCGTGTTCGGGTCGAGCAGGGGCTGGTAGGGGTTGAGGATGAGCACGAAGATCATCAGCGAGGCCTGCACGAGCATCATCACCCCGAGCACGTAGGGCTCGAAGTGCTTCGCGCGCTGCACCAGGAAGGCCGCGGCGATGCACCCCCAGAGCACCCAGATCATGAAGCTGCCCGGCTGGCCGGCCCAGCTTGACGCGATCGTGAAGAAGAAGTCGAGCTCGCGCGAGCTGTAGTTGTTGACGTACTCGATATCGAAGCGCCGCGCCAGGAACAGGGTGATCATCAGCGTCCAGGCCATCACCACGGCGCCCAGGGTGCCGTAGACCCCGAAGCGGCCGTACATGAGCGCCGGCCTGCTGCCGCGGACGACCATGGCGTAGCTGCCCACGGCCAGCAGGGCCATGGCGACCGCCGTGACGATCAGAAAGGTGCCGAGCAGGTACATTGACGGGCCTCTCCAGCTAGCTGTTGGCCTGAAGCTCCTGATACTTCGAGGGGCACTTGACCAGCAGGTCGTCGGCCATGAAGGCGTCCTCGCCCGCGTCGTAGCGACCGATCGCCACGATGCTGATCGCCTGCTCGAAGTTGGCCGGGCGCGGGTCGTCCGAGACCACCTTCACCAGCTTGCCGTTCTCGTCCTGCAGCATGAAGGTGAAGCGGCCCTCGGCGTCGTACTCGCCGGTGGTGCCGAGGAAGCCGGCCAGCTGCACGCTGCGGGTGGAGGCGACGGCCTCGTCAACGCTCTGGGTGTACGAGCGGAAGCCGCTCTGGAAGCCGAACGCGCCATAGATCACGGCCAGCAGGATGATGCCGAAGCCGGCGATGTGGAGGGGCTTCAGGGTGAAGCCGCGGCGTGGGGGGCTGATCGTAGCCATAACAGCTCTTTCGTGGGGGCGCAGCGCGCTGCGCCCTTACTTAGAGGTGCGGTGTGCCCTCGTCACTGCTCGACCGTCTCGCGCAGATGCTGCGCGTCAGCGTCGCTCTCGGCGGCACTCACGCGGGTGACCGGCGCCCGGGGCGCGGCGGGACCCGGCCCGTCCTCGCCCCTGGCGCGCTCGCGCTCGACCTGCCGCCTCAGCTCGCGGG
>DAOLDO010000743.1:0-3630 GCA_035327325.1 Chloroflexaceae bacterium
GCAACGCCGAGCGCCGCTTCGACAACGTTGACGAGATCAGCAAGGTCGCCGCCGAGGTCAAGCAGGCCGCCAAGAGCATCTCGGGCAGCAGCTTCGTCTTCGACCGGCGCACCTCGCCCCGCCAGGCCGCCCCCGAGCGCCGCGGCCAGCGCCGCCCCACCGCCCTGCTGATCTGCCCCCCCGAGGGCCTGCGGGCCGCCATCGCCACCAGCCTGCGCCACCAGGGCTACAGGCCCCTGATCGCCGCCGAGGTCGTCTCGGCCCAGGGCCTGCTCGCCCGTACCCCCGACCCCGTCCTGCTCATCGCCGACGCCTCGCTCGAGGGCGTGTGGGAGATCTGGCGCCAGCTGCCCACCCCCGCCCCCATGATCGCCATCGCCCCCGACCAGGCGGCCGCCGAGGCCGCCCTCGCCCGGGGCGCCGCCGTCGCCCTGGTCGCCACCGACAATCTGGTAGACTTCGCCGACCAGCTGCTCCTGCACCTCCCCCGCGCCGAGGCCACCGAGGCCGCCCCCGGCGGCGCCCCCGGCGGCCTCATCCAGGCCCTCCAGGCCCGCAACCTCGACCTTCAGCGCGAGGCCAACGAGGACAGCCTCACCCTGCTCGCCAATAGGCGCCACGTTGACCGCCGCCTCGCCGAGCTGGTCGAGCAGGCGCGCCAGTCCGGCCGGCGCCTGTCCGTGCTGATCGCCGACCTCGACCGCTTCAAGCAGGTCAACGACCAGTTCGGCCATATGCTCGGCAATGAGGTGCTGCGCGCCACCGCCGACCTGCTGCGCGGGGCCTGCCGCCCCTCCGACGTGGTGGCCCGCTACGGCGGCGAGGAGTTCCTCGTGCTCACGCCCGACACCGCCCTCGACGAGGCCGCCGCCCTCGCCGAGCGGATCCGCGCCGCCGTCGAGCAGTACCCCTGGCACAGCATCCACCCCCAGCTCCGCCTCACCATCAGCCTCGGCGTCGCCGAGGCCGCAGCCCTCGGCCCCGAGGCCCTCGTCGAGGAGGCCGACCGCCGCCTCTACCTCGCCAAGCAGGAGGGCCGCAACCGCGTCGTCGCCGAGGACTGATCGGGCCGGGGCCGATCCGTGATCAGTCCGCGGCCCGGTTGCCTCGCGCCGCGAGTCGTGCTACTATGCGCCCAGCCCACCCGTGAGGAGCGACCATGTGTGAGCGCCGCCGCAGCTCAGGGGCCCGCCACTCCTATTACCGCCGTCCGACGGTGATCTAGGCGCGTGCGTCCCGGGCGAGCGGAGGCTTGAGAGCGTGGACGCAGCGTCCGCGCTCTTCTGTTGTCGCGCAGCGCGCTGCGCCTGTACGCGAGGATTGAGGTCCACTATGACCACTGTAGACGAGCTGCTGTCCCGCGGCGTCGCGGAGGTGATCGTCGAGGCCGAGCTGCGCCGCCGGCTCGCCGAGGCCAGGCCCCTCAGGCTCAAGCAGGGCTTCGACCCGACCAAGCCCGACATGCATATCGGCCACGCCGTCGGCCTGCGCAAGCTGCGCAAGTTCCAGGAGCTCGGCCACCAGGTCGTGCTGATCGTCGGCGACTGGACCGCCCAGATCGGCGACCCCTCCGGCCGCGACGAGACCCGCACCCGCCTCACCGCCGACGAGGTCCGCGCCAACGCCGAGACCTACATGGAGCAGTTCTTCCGCGTGATTGACCGCGAGCGCACCGAGGTCCGCTGGCAGAGCGAGTGGTTCGGCGCGTTCCGGCTCGAGAACGCCCTCGATCTCGCCGGCCGCTTCACCCTGGCCCAGATGCTCGCCCACGAGACCTTCCGCAGGCGCTACGAGGCCGGCTCGCCCCTCACCATCCTCGAGCTGATGTACCCCATGCTCCAGGCCTACGACTCGGTCGCGATCAAGGCCGACGTCGAGTTCGGCGGCACCGACCAGAAGTTCAACATCCTCGCCGGCCGCGAGCTGATGGCCCAGCTGGGGCTGATCCCCCAGCAGGTCCTGCTGGTGCCGCTCATCCCCGGCACCGACGGCCGCAAGATGAGCAAGACCTTCCTCAACACCGTGGATATCCGCATGCCTCCCGCCGAGATGTTCGGCCGGGTCATGTCCATGAGCGACGACGTGCTGCCCCTCTACTTCGAAGTGCTCAGCGACGCGCCGGCCGCCGAGATCGCCGAGCTGCGCGCCGCCCTCGCCGCCGGGTCGGCCAACCCGCGCGATATGAAGATGCGCCTCGGCCGCGAGATCGTGACCCAGTTCCACAGCCCCGCCGACGCCAGGGCCGCCGAGGAGGCCTTCATCCGTCAGTTCGTCAACCGCGAGCTGCCCGCCGAGATCCCCGAGCACCGCCTCGCCGCCCCCGCGCCCATCGTCGAGCTCATGGTCGCCGCCGGCCTCGCCCCCTCCAGGAGCGAGGCCCGCCGCCTGATTGACGGCGGCGGGGTCAGGGTGGACGGCGAGCGCGTCGAGGGCTACGACCTGGTGCTCCAGCCCGGCGCGGGCGTCGTGGTCCAGGTGGGCCGCCGCAAGTTCGTGCGCGTGGTATGATGCCGACCGTCCCGGATCTTTACAAGAAGCTGGAAAGGGCTGTGATGAAGGTCGCGTACGTCTTCAGCACCTCGGGCCACACGGCGAGCTACAAGCTCGGCAAGATGATCCTGCCCCAGCTCGAGGAGGGCCGCCACGGCGCCCAGGTGGTCGGGCTGTTCTTCTTCGACGACAACACCTACCTGCTGCGCGCCGGCGATCCCCTGGGCGAGCGTCTGGCGAAGGTGGCCGCCGAGCAGGGCATCCTGCTCATGCTCTGCGACCAGTGCGCCATCGAGCGCGGGCTGGCCGAGGGCGAGCCCGGCAACTGCAAGCCCTCCGGCACCGTCGCCGGCGTGCAGGTCGGCTGCTTCCCCGACCTCTACGCCGCCCTGTCCACCAACCCGCCCGACCAGGTGATCACGCTGTAGGCCGGCTGTGGCCGACCCCGCCCCCGCGCGCCCGGCGCCCGCCGCACCGCCGGGCGCGCGCGTGCGCCTGCGCTTCCCGACGGCGGCCGACGAGGCGGCCCTCTGCGCGCTCAACCGGGCCAGCGCGGCCCACTACGCGCCCTGGGTCAGCCCGCCGGCCGACCCCGCCCAGTACGCGGCGTTCCTCGAGCGGGCCGCCCGCCCCGACGTCGCCGCCCTGCTGATCTGCGGGGCGGCCGACGACGCGCCGATGGGCGCCGTGGTCCTGAGCCAGATCTTCTACGGGCCCCTGCAGAGCGCCTACATGGGCTACTACATCGGCGCGCCCTACGCCGGCCAGGGCTACGCCGCCGAGGGCGTGGCCCTCGCTCTCGACTACGCCTTCGGGCCCCTCGCCCTGCACCGCGTCGAGGCCAACATCCAGCCCGGCAACACCGCCTCCCTCGCCCTGGTCCGCCGCCTGGGCTTCACGCGCGAGGGCTTCTCGCGCCGCTACCTCCTGATCGGCGGCGCCTGGCGCGACCACGAGCGCTTCGCCATCCTCGCCGAGGACTGGGCCAGCAAGCGCGGCGTGGCGACCACGGGCGGCTGATTCTTTACCACGAAGGCCACGAAGCGCGCGAAGAGATGGGTAGCGCCCGCGCCGGCCCAGCCCGGCGGCGCTGCCCGAGCGGCACGGCCGTACCCCTGCGGCAGGGCGTCTCACCAGCCC
>DAOLDO010000744.1:0-3625 GCA_035327325.1 Chloroflexaceae bacterium
CCGGGTCGAGGGTGAACGAGCGCGGCGGGCGCACGGGCTCGAGGGCGCGCACGGCGCCCACCGCCTCGCGCAGCTCCGCCAGCTCGGCCCGCAGGGCGGGCTCGGCCTCGAGGCGCCGCTCCAGGTTCACGCGCTCGGCGACGCCAAGCTGGTTGTCGAGGTAGGCCGAGAGCAGCTCGACATCGCTCTCGGGCAGGCTGCTCAGGTTTGGCTGCGAGCTATTCATCGTCGTGGCTGCCGGGCCGCGGGCCGGGCAGGTGGCGCACCTTTCGGGCTGGGGCTTCGCAAGAGCGCTGCCAGGGCGGCGCCTCGCACCTTGGTGATGCGCCGGCCGGGGGTCGCATCAGCTACACGTCATCATGACGAAATTTTGACGGTAGCAGTTCCCCCGTGCGCAGAATGTCGCGCAGCCGGGCCCGGGCCCGGCTCAGGCGCGACTTCACCGTGCCGAGGTTGGTGCTCGTCACCTCGGCGATCTCCTCGTAAGCCAGGCCCTGCACATCGCTGAGGATGATCACGATGCGCTGGTCCTCGGGCAGCTGGGCGATGCCGCGCTGGATCGCCGCCGACAGCTCGCGGCGCAGGGCCCGCTCGTCGGGCGACTCGCCCGTGTCGGCGATGTCGAAGGCTGGGGCGTCGTCGTCCAGGTCGGACGGCGCGCTGAGCGAGACGGTGGGCCGGCGCTTGCGGGCCCGCAGGGCGTCGTAGCAGGCGTTGGTGGCGATGCGGAACAGCCAGGAGCGGAACATCCCGCCGCGGAACCGGTTCAGGTTGCGGTAGGCCGAGATGAAGGTGTCCTGGGTGACATCGGCCGCGGCGTCGGCGTCGCCGAGCATGCGGTAGCAGAGGTTGTAGACGCGGCCCTCGTAGAGCCGCACCAGCTGGTTAAACGCCTCGACGTCCCCCCGCTGGCCGGCCTCAACCAGGCGCTGCTCTTCGTTGGCCATGGTGCGCCGCCGCCCCCATAGAGCCCGTTCGCGGCCCTCATTATAACAGAGCCTTGCCGTGGTCATCATCGGTATGCCGACTGGCCGATGCAGGGCCCTACAGGGACTGCTAAGATCCAGCCGGCGCTAGCCTCCGCGCTGGCCGCCTCCCTTCATCGTAGCCCTCTAGCATCGCAGCCGGGCCCGCGCCCGCAGGGGAGCCACCATGATCACGTGCTGGCACTGCGCGACCTCCCTCCTCGACGGCACGATCTTCTGCGACAGCTGCGGCGCCGCCCTGCTCGACGGGGCGCCGCGGCGCGTGGCCCCGCCGCTCCCCCCGGCCCACCCCCGCTCGCCAAAGGTCAGGGTGGCCGACAGCGCCCGCCTCGTCCTCGTCGAGGCCGGCGTCGCCCTCCCCCTCCCGCCCGCGCCGCTGGTGGTGCTCGGCCGGACGAGCGAGGGCTTCCCGCCGCCCGACGTGGACCTGGGGCCGTTCCAGGCAGCCGCCGCCGGCGTCTCGCGCGCCCACGTCGCGCTCGACCTGGCCGGGCCGCGCCCGCGGATCGAGGACCTCGGCAGCACCAACGGCACCTACGTCAACGGCAGGCGCATCAGCCCCCGCAGCCCCGTGCCCCTGGCTCTTGGCGACCAGATCTCGCTCGGCCGGCTGGCCCTGCGCCTCGAGCTGTAGGCCGGCCCGCGCCGCTCAGCGCGCGGCGAGCCGGGCATAGAGGGCCTCGTAGCGCGGGGCCAGGGCCGCCACGTCGAAGCGCTCGCGCGCCGCGGCCCGCGCCGCGGCGCCCAGCCCGCGCCGCCCGACCGGGTCGGCCAGGAGCGCGGCCAGCCGCGCCGCGAACGCCCCGGGCGTCGCCGCCAGGGCCCCCGTCACCCCGTCGGCGACGATGTCGGGCGTGCCCCCCGTGGGCATGGCCAGGATCGGCGCGCCGAGGGCCGCGGCCTCGAGCAGCACCCGGCTCAGGGGCTCGCCCCAGGCCGATGGGAAGAGCAGCAGGTCGCAGCGGGCCATCAGGCGCAGGACCTCGGCGTGCCCCGCCCAGTCGAGGAAGCGCGCCGGCACGCCGAGGGCGCCCAGCTCGCCCTCGAGCCGCCCGCGCAGGGCCCCGTCGCCCGCGACGAGCAGTGTGAAGGGCGGAAGGGGGCCGCGCCCGCGCAGGGCGCGGAAGATCGCCGGCAGCAGCCCCGCGCCCTTGTTCGGCTCGAGCTTGCCCGCGAAGAGCAGCATGGCGCCCTCCCAGGCGGCCTCGGGGGGCGGGGCGGCCGCGGCGTCGTTGGCGGCCACGTCAACAATGTGGTGAAGGACGTGGACCCGCTCATCCGACACGACACCGCGGAGACGGCCGGCGATGTAGGCGCTGCAGGCGATCACGGCGTCGGCCGCGGCCAGAAAGGCGGCCCGGCGGCGCAGGTGGGCCAGCATGTAGGGGATGGCCGCCAGGGCCACGGCGCCCCTGGCGGGGCCGAGGCGGGCCGGCAGGTCGGTCGCCAGGCCGGGCCAGCCGGGGCGGGCGTAGGGCAGCCGGTCGCCGTGCAGCCCCGTGGCGAAGTAGTGCCACGGCCAGTGGTCGCGCACGGTGACGGCGACAGGGAGGCCGAGCTCGCGCCCCGCCAGCACCGCGGCGGGGGCCGCCTGCACGTGCTGGGCGTGAATGAGGTCGGGCGGCGGGCCGCGCCCGGCCTCGTCTACGATGGCGCGGGCGAGGGGGCGCCAGAGCCGCTCGTGGCGGAAGTAGTTCTGGACGACTGGCAGGCGCGGGGCCCGGTAGCCCACGCGCAGGGCCGGCACGCCGAGGGCGTCGAACGGCTCGACGCCGGGCCGGCCCCTGGCGGGCACGATAGCGGTGACGCCGTGGCCACGGGCGAGCATGGCGCGGGCGAGGGCGTGGCTGCTCCACGCCGCGCCGCCCTTGCCCAGGGGCGGGAAGACGTCGCTGGGGATGAGGATGCGCATGGCCCAGAGTATACGCCACTGTCGCCAGGGCGCCGCCGGGTGTATCATGGGGAGGTGAAGCCCGAGCCGAAACGAGCCCCCGCCATGACCCTCACCCGCGCCGGCTGGACAACCCTTTTCCTGGCGACCCTGGCCTGCGGACTGGCCCTGATCGGGGCGACGCGGGTGCGCCCCACGGTGGGCGCCGCGCCACCGCCCGTCGCCCTCGAGGCGACCCCCGCCCCCGAGGTGGGCCGCCTGGCGCCCGACTTCACCCTGGAAACGGCCGACGGGGGGAGCGTGCGCCTGGCCGACCTGCGCGGGCGCGTGGTGCTGGTCAACCTCTGGGCGACCTGGTGCCCGCCGTGTCGCGCCGAGATGCCCGCCATCCAGGCCGTCTACGAGCGCCACGGCCCCGCGGGGCTGAGCGTACTCGCGGTGAACGTCGCCGAGGAGCCCGCGACGGTGGCCGCGTTCCTGCGCGAGCACGGCCTCAGCTTCGCCGCGCCCCTCGACCGCGATGGCGCGGTCAGCCACGCCTACAGGTCGAGCGCCCTGCCGTCGAGCTTCTTCATTGACCGGCGGGGCGTCATCAGGGCTATCTACCGGGGGCCGATGAGCCACGGCGTGATCGCCGGCACCGTCGAGCAGCTGCTGGCGGAGGGAGAGTAGCGCGGGTACCCTTTTCTGGAGCTGGGTCCCCTGCGCCTGAGCAGCGGCGGGCTGGTTCGGCTGGCCGACGCGTACC
>DAOLDO010000745.1:0-3619 GCA_035327325.1 Chloroflexaceae bacterium
GCTCAGGATAGCCGATCACCCTCAACCACACAAGAATGCTCGGACGGAGTACTAGCTGTGCCAGCGAGAAATCCCTTGCCAGTTCGACCAAGGACCAAGGCCGAGCGGCTGTCTGAGCGGTTGGTCCTTGGTCTTTGGTCCTTCGGCGGCACGCCCGGCCACACCGGCTTAGTCAATCTGCAGAATGTACCCCTTGCCGCGCACGTTGAGCAGGTAGCGCGGGGCGCTCGGGTCGGGCTCGATCTTCTGGCGCAGGTGGTGGATGTGGGGCTTGATCAGCTCGCCCGCCTCCATGTCATTGGCCTCGTAGCCCTGGGCGCAGCGCACCAGCTGGGTGTACGAGAGCATCTGGCCGGCGTGCTCGGCCAGGCAGAGTAGCAGGCGAAACTCGGTCGGGGTCAGGTTGAGCGAGCGGCCGCCGAGGATGGCCGTCTGGTGCCAGGTGTCGAGCTGCAGCTGGCCGATCTGCACCTGGCGGTCGCTGACCGCCGCCACGCTCGGCCCCGCCGCCGGGGCCGCGGGCGCGGGCGGCTGTGGCGCGGGGAGGGCCGCGCTCTCCTCGGGCTGGGCGCCCGATAGCTCCTGCGCGGCCGCGCCGATCGCCGTGATCAGGGCGTTCTGGCGCTGCCGCTTCGCCCGGTCGCTCAGGCCCGCCGCCACCCGCTCGAGGATCTGTCCCGGGTCGCTCGTCTTCAGCATGTAGTCGAAGACGCCCTGGTGCATCCCCTCGATCGCCGTCTCCAGCGAGCCGTGCCCCGTCAGCACGATCACTACCGTGTCGAGGTTGCGCTGGCGCAGGGCCTCCACCACCTGGATGCCGTTGATCCCGGGCATCTGCAGGTCAACCAGCATCAGGTCGTAGCGCTGGCGCTCGAACAGGGCCACCGCCTCCTCGCCGCTGGCGGCCACGGTGACGTTGTGCCCCGCTCTGCTCAGCAGGGCCGAGAGGGTCAGTCTGATGTTCTGCTCGTCGTCCACAACAAGGATCTGGGCGGGCTGAGTCATGCGTTTGCGCTCCGTGCCAAAAAGCACTATAGTTTGGGCGATGAGCGTTGCCGGCATTATAGCGTGCAGCGCTTCTGAGTGTCAATTATTGCGCCGCGCCGCACCCCCCAGCCCCCCTGCGCCCCCCCGATGCGGAGACACTGACAATGGGCGAGCAAGCGAACCTCCGAGCGTCTATCAGCCGGCTGGAGGAGCGCCTCCGGGACGCCGAGAGCCGGGCCGAGTCCGTCGAGCGCGAGGCCGCCCTCCAGCAGAGCCGCGCCCTCGAGCTGAGCTCGCGCCTCAGCGCGATCCTCTCGATCTCGGCCGCCCTGCTGATCAGCCGCGACGTCGAGGCGATCGTGCAGCTCGTGATGCGCGAGGCCGTCAACCTCTTCCCCGGCACCAGCGCCGCCCACCTCTTCCTGATCGAGCCAGACACCGGCACCCTCGTGCTCACCGCTACCGCCGGCAAGACCGAGCTCCACAGCGGGCGCGGCCTCGCCGATATGGCCATCCTCGCCCCCCGCGCCATGCTCCTCGTCGGCCCCGAGCTCGAGCTCGCCCTGTCCGAGGTCGAGGAGCAGGAGCTCGCCTCGCTGCGCGCCAGTATGCCCGGCTGGCCGCCCTACAGCGCCCTCCTCGCTCCCATGCGCGTCGAGAGCACCCGCATCGGCGCGATCGTGCTCTACGGCGGCGTCCACGCCCACCTCTACCACCCCCGCGATATCCCCTTCGTCCAGGCCCTCGCCGACCTCACAGCCGTGGCCATTGACGAGGTCCAGCAGCGCGCCCGCGCCGCCGCCCTCCAGCGCGACCTCGCCATCACCCAGTCGCTCCACGCCGAGGCCCAGGCCCGCCTCAACACCGCCCAGGCCCAGCTCCTTCAGAGCGCCAAGCTCGCCGCCGTCGGCGAGCTCTCCGCCTCCGTCGCCCACGAGATCAACAACCCCCTCTACGCCGCCCGCAACAGCCTCTACCTCGTCGAGCAGGACCTTCCCCCCGACGCGCCCCAGCGCGCTTTCCTCGGCATCGCCCAGCAGGAGCTCGGTCGCATCGCCAAGATCATCACGCGCATGCGCGACTTCTACCGCCCCACCCGCGCCGAACTGGCCGCCACCAACCTCAACACCATCCTGCGCGAGACCCTCGAGCTCGTCCAGACCCACCTGCGCCACGGCCACATCCACGCCGTCGCCAGCCTCGACCCCGAGCTGCCCCTCACCGTCGCCCACGCCGACCAGCTGCGCCAGGTCTTCCTCAATATCATCCTCAACGCCTGCGACGCCATGCCCCGCGGCGGCGAGCTCCGCGTCACCACCCAGCTCGTCCAGGCCCGCCCCGAGGCCCCCGCCACCATCGGCGTCTACATCGCCGACACCGGCGTCGGCATCAGCCCCGAGCACCTCCCCCACCTCTTCGAGCCCTTCTACACCACCAAGGCCCAGGGCACCGGCCTCGGCCTCGCCATCAGCGCCCATATCGTCACCCAGCACGGCGGCCGCGTCACCGTCGAGAGCGCCATGGGCCAGGGCACGACCTTCACCATCCTCCTCCCCGTGAGTGAGTAGACTCTCCGGCTCGCCAAGCAGGCCGAAACGGTTTGATATTCAAACCTTTTTGGTATAGAATCAGGAGGCCGATCAGGCGCTGCGACGGCCTGGCCGGCTCCTCACCCCATACCGGCTCGGCGTCCCGCTGCGTCAAAACGTTTGTTGTGCGTGGTCTCACAAGTTGTTGCTTCGCTACTTCCAGTTGTCGCGTCCTCCCATCACAGTGCCCGGACAGGCTGCTACGATACTCCTGACCGCACCCGTACCGACGCACCGCGCTCATCAGCCGGTGGAGCAGATACCATGCCTGTCAGGCAAATCTACATTTATGATGATGACCCCTCGGCGGCGCTGATCACCCAGCGCGGTCTCCAGACGCTCCTTGGCGACCGCTTCAGCGTGCTGGCCGCCCCCACGCCGAACGCGGCCTGGCTCGCCTGCGCCACGGGCAACATTGACCTCCTGATCGTGGACCCCAGCCCCCACAGCAACGGGGCCTACTCGCTGCTGCGCGCGGTGAAGGCTTACAGGCCCGCCATCCCCGTGCTCGTGCTCACGGCCTACGACACGCCCGGCCTGCGCGCCAAGATGCGCGACCTCGGCGTGGACCGCTACGTCGCCAAGCCGATCGAGCTGCGCGAGCTCCTGCCCATCGTCAACGCCACCCTCAAGCCCGAGCGCCCCGCCCCCGGCGGCGGCCCCTCCCTCGCCGCCCTCAGCCTCCTCGGCTGCACCGGCAAGTAATCCCCCCACCAACCCGCTCCCCCGTCCGCCCTCGCCGTCAGGGCTCTATGCGTGCATCCCGCGCCGTACCACGGGCGTCCCATCGGGGGCGCCTCGTGGTATGATGGTTGCAATTCCGCTGGAGAACTAGCATGCGCGGCTTTCGCTTCGACTGGCGCTGGCTCATCCTGATCGGCTTCATCGCTGTCATCGCCAACTCCCGCTCGCTGCCCTGGCCGATCATCGCCCTCACCTTCGCCGCCGCGGGCGGCTTCCTGGTCAGCAGGGCCTGGCGCTCCTGGGGCATGGGCGGCTGGAGCCGCGGCAGCACCAGGCGCGTCACCTACTGGCGCGGCACC
>DAOLDO010000746.1:0-3614 GCA_035327325.1 Chloroflexaceae bacterium
GGGCCCGTCGCCGCGCAGCATGGCGAAGCGCGCCTGGGCCGCCTGGACCAGGGGTCGCGGCGGCGCGGGGGCCGCGGCTGGGGTCACCGCCGTCGCGGCCTGCGCGAACGCGGCCCAGCCCTCCTCGCCGCGCCCCAGCCACTCGTAGGCCAGGCTCAGGCTCGTCGCCGCCGACGTGAGCATCCCGACCTCGCCGGCCCCCGCCGCCCAGCGCCACGCCGCCTGGATATTCTCGATATCCTGGCCGGTTGCGTCCAGGGCCTGGAGCTGCCCCCCGCCCTTGAGCAGGGCCTCGCGGGCGGCCAGCGCCCCCAGGTAGTGGGCGGCGTGGCGCCCGTGGGCGCCGCGCTCCGCCGCCGCGTCGGCCGCCAGGCGCGTAGCGGCGTACTGGCGCAGCAACTCGTGGACGGTGTAGCGCGCGCGCGCGGGGTCGTACCTCAGCAGGGCCTTGCCGACCAGGGCCTGCAGCAGGGCCGGGCCGGCCCCGGTCACCGCCTCCACGGCCTCGCGCGTCCCGCCGCCGCGGAACACCGCCAGCTGGGCGAAGGTCGCCTGCTCGTCGGCGCTCAGGCGCGCCCAGGTCGCGTCCCAGACCAGGCGCACACTCCGGTGGCGCGCCGGCAGGTCGGGGGCCTGGGAGACCAGCAGCTCGTCGCCGCGGGCGAGCTCGGCGGCGATCGCGTCCAGGCTGAGCGTGTCGGCCCAGCCGGCGGCCAGCTCGATGGCCAGGGGCATGCCGCTCACTCGCGCGCAGATCGCCGCCACCTGCGGGCGCGTCGCCTCGTTCAGCACGAAGGCCAGGCGGACGTTGCGGGCGGTCGTGGCGAACAGCATGGCGCCGCCGAGGTCCGACTCCATGCCGTCCAGGGGCAGCACGTGCTCGACCCGCAGCCCGAGGCGCTCGCGCGAGGTGGTGAGCACAGTGACGCCGGGGGCGTGCTCCAGGAGGGCCCGCAGGAGCGTAACGACCGCCTCGCGCACGTGCTCGCAGTTGTCGAGCACCAGCAGCAGCTGCTTCCTGCGCAGGTAGCCGAGCAGCTGGGCGCGGGGCGCGCTCCGGTCGGCGCTGCTGAGCGGCAGCCCGAGGGCGTCGGCGAGGAGCGGCTCGAGGCCCGACGGCGCGTGGACGGGGGCCAGGGCCGCGAAGGCGACGCCGTTGGGGAACGCCGGGTCGCCCAGGAGCCGCGCGGCGGCGGCGAGGGCCAGGCGGGTCTTGCCCATGCCGCCCGGGGCGACCACGCTGACCAGGCGGGCGTCCGGGTCGCGCAGGCGCGCGAGCAGGTCGCCCAGCTCGCGCGACCGGCCGATGAAGGGCGTGAGCTGGCGCGGCAGGGGGCGTGGGGCGAGGGCGAGCTCGGGGGCGTGAGGCGGGACCGGCTGCTCGGCGCGACCGCCGTCGGGGGGCGGAGGGTAGGCCGCGGGCGCGTCGGCCGCGGCGGGCGCGGAAGACAGCCCGACCGGCTGGCGCGGGAGGGGCAGGGCCGCCGGGCTGAGGTCGGCGCGGGCGACCGCCCTGAGGGTGGCCCGCTCGCCGTCGCTCAGGGCGAAGAGGTCGGCCAGGCGCGCCAGGAGCTGGAGCGACGGACGCCGCTCGTCGGCCTCGATCTTCCGCAGCGTGATGCGGGCGATGCCGAGCTGGCGGGCCAGGTCGGCCTGGCGCAGATCGCGGGCGAGGCGCTGGCGGCGCAGCCAGTAGCCAAAGGAGAAGCTCTCGTCCATGGCGCCCTCGCCGGGAGTTGCTTCTGGAGGCCCGAGTATCCCGCGTGTATCCCCAGTGTAGCACAGAGGGATACCGCCGCGGGGGCGGCCTCTGGTTTACTGGCAACAGGCAAGCTTAAGCCCTCGAGAAAGGAGCGCCGCCGATGACCTCCGCAGTGTACCGCTTTCAGGTCGGGATGTTCGACTGCACCACGATCAGCGACGGCTCGTTCGCCTACCCCGCGCCCGCGCAGATCTTCTTCGCCGACGCGCCCGAGGGCCCGCTGGGGCAGGCCCTGCGCGGCCACGCCATCGAGCCGCAGCGCTGGGAGGCGCACGTGAGCCCCTTCCACTGCCTGCTCGTGAACACGGGGCGGCACCTGGTGCTGGTGGATACGGGCGCCGGCCCGATCGCCCCCACGACCGGCTACCTGGCGGCCCACCTGCGCGTCCTGGGCGTGACCCCGGCCGATATTGACACGGTCATCCTCACCCACGGCCACCCCGACCATATCGGCGGCGCGCTCGATCAGGGGGGCAAGCCGGCGTTTCCCAACGCGCGCTATGTGATGGCGCGGGCGGAGTGGGAGTTCTGGGCGGCCGAGCCGGACCTGGCGTCGCTCCGGGCCGGCGAGCTCTTCACCGGCATGATCAAGGAGAGCGCCAGGCACAACCTTCCGCCCATCCGAAGGCAGCTGGGCCTGGTCCAGGACGGCGACGCGATCGTGCCCGGCATCAGGGCCGTGAGCGCGCCCGGGCACACCCCCGGCCACCTGGCGCTGCTGCTCGAGTCCGAGGGCCAGAGCCTGCTGTGCCTGACCGACACGGTCCTGCACCCGCTCCACCTCGAGCACCCTGGCTGGACATCGGTGTTCGACCTGGACCCCGCGCAGACGGTGCGGACCCGCCGCCTGCTCCTCGAGCGCGCCGCGAACGACCGCACCATGGTGCTGGCCTACCACTTCCCGTTCCCGGGCCTGGGCAACGTGGTCCGGGCGGGCGACGGGTGGCGCTGGCGGCCGCTCGTACCCGAGGCCGCGTAGGCGCGCGAGCGGCTGGCGACCGAGGACGGCCGGGGCCTCAGAGGCTGAAATCGTCCACGACCTGGCCGGCCCTGGTGACAAAACGGGCGCGGAGGGCGGCGGGGTCGGCCTCGACGAGCATGGCGCCGTGGTCGGCGTTGAAGAAGAGCTGGCTGCCCTCGACGCCGCCGAAGCCGCGGGCGTAGCGGGCCCCGCCGCCGAGGCCGTTGACCACGTAGGTGATGCCCTCGGCGTGGACGCGCTCGTAGGTGTGGTCGTGGCCGCCGAGCACGAGGCGGGCGCCCCATGCGGCGAAGGGCCAGCGCATCCAGTCGGCGGAGCCGTGGTGGCCGGAGGAGTAGGGCGAGTGGTGCATGACCACCACCTTCCAGGGCGCGTCGGAGGCGGCGAGCTCGGCCTGGAGCCAGGCGGCCTGGGCCGAGCCGGCGTCCCAGCCGTCGGGCTCGCCGGGCATGCTGTCGAGGGCGAAGAGGGCGACGGGGCCGCGCCTGAGGCTGTAGTAGCGCCCGTTGCCGGGAAGGGCGAAGTAGGCCAGGTAGGGCTCGGGGTAGCCGACGACCCAGTCGTGGTTGCCGAGCACGGGCCAGAAGCGGTTCTCGGCGGCGCCGGGGCCGAACTGGCCCCTGTAGGGCGCGATGAACTGGGCGTAGTACTGGCCCACGTTGCGGTCGAGCGTGTCCACGGCGCCGTCGGGGTAGTTATTGTCGCCGGTGGTGACGACGAAGTCGGGCGCCCACGAGGCGACGAGGGCGGCGACGGCGGCGGCGGGCTCGCCCGCGAGGCCGTAGTCGCCGATCACGGCGAAGCGGGCGGCGGGGCCGGGCGACGCCGCGGGCGCGGCCGGGACGGCGGGGGGCGGGGTAGGAGCGGCGG
>DAOLDO010000747.1:0-3614 GCA_035327325.1 Chloroflexaceae bacterium
GGCCAGGTCGTGGGTCGAGACCGCCCCGATCGCCCCGAGGTCGGCCAGGTGGCGCACCACCCGCGCCGCCGCCACCAGGCGCTCGGCGCTGTTCGTGCCGTGCAGGATCTCGTCGAGCAGGAAGCAGACGAGGGGCCCGCCGGACGCGCGGGCCGCCTCCGCCAGGTCAACCAGCCCCTTCAGGCGGCGCAGCTCGGCCATGAAGTACGAGACGCCCTGGGCCAGCGAGTCCTGCACGCGCATGCTGGTCGCCAGGGCCACGGGGGGCAGGCGCAGCTCGGCCGCGCAGACCGGGCCGCCGGCCTGGGCCAGGGCCAGGTTCACCCCGAGCGCGCGCAGCAGGGTGCTCTTGCCCGACATGTTCGAGCCGGTGATCAGCAGCACGCGGCCTGGCGGCCCGAGGCGCACGTCGTTGGCGACGCTGGCCGCGGGCGGCAGCAGCGGGTGGGCGATGGCGCGGGCGGCCACGCGGGGCGGCTCGGCCTCGCCCACGGCGGGGAAGCTCCAGCCCGGGTGGTCGTGGCGCAGGGCGGCCATGGCGCAGAGGGCCTCGAGCTCGCCGAGGGCCGCCAGCCACGGCCCGACCCTGGCGCCCGCGGCGCGCCGCCAGCCCTCGGCCAGGGCCGTGACGTGGAAGCTCCACAGGAGCCCGAACTGGAGGGCGGGGAAGAGCAGCGAGCGGCTCAGCTCGGCGGCGGCCGCGATCAGGCTCAGGCGCCCCAGGCGCCGGTCGGCCCGCCCGGGGCCCTCGCCCAGCACCAGCTGCAGGCGGCGCAGCTCCTCGGCGCGCAGGGGCGCCGTGGCCGCCAGCCCGAACAGGGCCGCGTAGGCGCCGAGCAGCTCGGCCCGGTCGTAGAGCTGGGCCAATGTGCCCTGCATGCGCCAGCCGACCAGAGCGGTGAGCAGCATGTTGAGGATGAGCGGCGGCCCCCACAGGGGCAGGGGCGTGAGGCCGGCGAGCTGGGCGCCGGCCCCGGCCAGCAGCAGCGCGGGCGAGAGCCAGGCGAGCCAGACCAGAGCGGGGCGGCGCAGCAGCCAGGGCTCGCCCTCGGCCCAGGCCACGAAGCCCTCGTAGCGCCCCTGGGACTCGCCGGCGCGCCCGGCCAGGTAGGCCAGCTCGTCGCGCAGATCGAGCAGGGGCGCCAGCTCGGCCACGGCCTCCTGCCGGCGGGCCACGACGGCGGGCGGGGCGGGCCGGAGCAGCCAGGACTGGAGTGTGGCCAGGCCCGCGGGCGAGCGGGGCGTGCCGAGCAGGTGCTGGAGCGAGGCGTGGCCGAGCAGGTCGAGGTCGCGGGCGGTGTCGGCCTCGTGGCCGGGCGGCGGCGGCTCAGGGGGGCGGCGCAGCGGCAGGCGCTCCCAGTCGCGGGCCATGCGCAGCAGGCTCTCCTGGCTCTGGTCGTGGAGGGCGGCGAGGCGGTCGCGGCGGGCGGCGAGCCGGTTGTGGTAGGCGACGAGGCCGAGGAAGGCGGCGCCGAGGGCGGCGGCGAGCCAGAGCATGGCGGGGAGGCCGCGCCACCAGCCGAGGCCGGCGGCGGCGAGGGCGGCGAGGGCGGCGAGCAGGCGCCAGTTGGCCACCGCGGCCCAGCGGCCGGCCACGGCGTCGCGCTGGGCGCCGAAGCGGGACGCCCGCCCGGTGTAGATCTGTTCGACTGTGCTCACCGGGCCAGTATAGCCGAGGTGCGCGCTGTGTAGCGCGGGCGGGGCGAGCGGGTCAGGCCTCGGAGGCGGTGCGCCCGTAGGGGGGGATGTCGTAGATATAGTGCTCGAGCTGCTCGATCATGAAGCTCTTCTCGGCGATCACGTCGGCGACGACGTCGCGGATCGAGACCATGCCGACCAGGCGGCCCTCCTCGAGCACGGGCAGGTGGCGCACGTGCCGCTCGGTCATCAGGGCCATACACTCCTCGACAGTGTGGTCGGGGCGCACGTAGAGCACGCGCTCGGTCATCATCTCGCGGACGCGCAGGCCGGCGGCCTCGCCCTTGGCGAGTCGGCGGGCCACATCGCGCTCGGTCACGATGCCGACGAGGCGCTCGCCCTCGGTCACGAGCAGGGCGCCAATATCTTTCGCGGCCATCTGGGCCATCGCCTCGGCGATCGGCGTCTCGGGCGCGATCGTCCAGACGGTGCCGCTGCGCGGCTGGAGCAGGCGCCGGACAGTCTTCATGGGGGCAGCTCTCCTGGCCTTCACTGGCGCTAGAAACGGGGCGGGATAGAAGTAGTATACCCCGATTCTTACGCCGCCGGGGCCACCCGGGGCGCCGCGCTGTGGTCGCGGGCGGGGGAGGTGGCGGGGCGGGCCAGAGCGACGGCGCTGAGCAGCACCAGGCAGATCCAGACCAGGTCGGCCATGAGCAGGTGGACGAGCTGCATCCAGACCGGGGCCTTGAGGGTCACGTTGACGCCGCCGATCACGATCTGGGCGAAGAAGAGGACCACCAGGCCCCAGGCGAAGCGTGTAGCGAGGGGGTCGGGGCGGTGGAAGGTGACGGCGCGGGCCAGGAAGAGGGTGTAGAGGCCGACCAGGGTGCCGATGATCGGGTGGATGACGCGCATCTGGACGAGGGGGTGGGCCTCGCGGGTGATCGGCTGGCCGACCCCGCCGGGGAGGGCCCCGTGCTGGAGCAGCGTATCGCCCAGGGCCGTGATCGCGCCGCTGGAGCCCACCAGGGCCGTGCCGATGAGGCCGAGGCCGAGGAGCCAGGGCAGGCGGCCCTGGCCGCGCAGGGTGATGGGGGCGCCGCCTGAGGCCCACCAGGCCGTGAGGGTGAGGGCGCCGACGAGCATGAAGGTGTTGACCAGGTGCAGGGCCATCATGATCGCCCTGTTGGCCGAGGGGTTCATGGCCACGAGCTCGAAGAGCACCAGGGCCGCGCCGAGCAGAGCCTCGAGGACCATAAACACCATCACGGCGACGGCGCCCTTGCGCACGCTGTGGCCCTGGCCGTAGGCCCGGAAGGCCCAGACCAGCAGGGCCACGGCGCCGAGCAGCGCCAGGCCGCTGGTGACGCGGTGGAAGAACTCGATCTGCTGCTCGACGCTGGGCGCCCGCGGGATGACCTGGCCGTCGCAGAGGGGCCAGTGGGCGCCACAGCCGGCGCCCGAGCCGGTGGCGCGCACAAAGGCGCCCCACAGGATGACCAGCAGGTTATAGACGACGTTGCCCCAGGCGAAGACGGTGAAGCGTGCGCGGGTCACGGCCGGACTCCTTCAATACTAGCGGGTAGCCTCGTGGGTGTGCCCGTTTGCCGGAACTATACCACACCGACCCGTGCGCCGAGCATGGCGCAGGGCAGGAGTCGGACTTGACAACGGGCCCGCGGCGGGGTACAATGCCGGGCATCGAGGGGCTGGCAGTGTCTCACTCCGATTGGAGGCAGACCAGACAAAACGAACAAGCCGGGCCGGACAACAGCGTCCATCCCAATCTAGGGTCACCAGGGGTGACGCTAGTTTTTTGTTCGTTCGCGCTAGCCCTCTGTACCTTGACAAACGAGTGTGGTTCTGTAACGTGTGGTTCGGCCATCCCCGCCGCGAGGCGACGGATGGGCCAATGATACAACGCAGAGTTTGATCCTGGCTCAGGACGAACGCTGGCGGCGTGCCTAATGCAT
>DAOLDO010000748.1:0-3608 GCA_035327325.1 Chloroflexaceae bacterium
ACGCTGCAATGGCCCTCGCCCGGCGCCTGCTCGGCTCCCTCGGCGCCGCGGCGGGCGAGCTGGCCGGCCCCGCCCTGGCCGAGCTCCTCACCCCGCGCGAGCGCGAGGTGCTGCGGCTGCTCGCCGAGGGCGCCAGCAACGCCCAGATCGCCGAGCGTCTCGTGATCAGCCCCCACACGGTCAAGGTCCACGTCGCCAACATCCTCGGCAAGCTCGGCGTCGCCAGCCGCACCGCGGCCGCCCTGCGCGCCCGCGACCTCGGGCTGTAGGCCAGATTGCGCGCCGGCCGGTCCCGGGTATACTGTGCCTACTCCCCGAGAGGATCCGCGGCACTGAAGTGTTAGGGGCGACTATGGGCGCAGGGCGTTCCGTCTACATCGGCACCGACAGCGGGGCCACCACCACGAAGATCGGCGGCGTGTGGGACGACAGCACGCCGGTGTCCACCATGCTGCTGCAGCGGCCGACCGGGGCCCAGCTCGGGCCGGCGGCCGTGGTGGCCGGGTGGGTCGAGGGGATCAGCGCCTACCTCGAGCAGAACGGCCTCGCCTGGGATCAGGTGCGCGGCGTCGGCGTGGCCATCCCGGGGCCGCGGCGCAGCTACGGCGTGCTCGAGCGGGGCCCCAACCTGCCCGAGAGCTTCGACGGCTTCGATGTCTACACGGCCTACGGGGGCGCCCTGGCCGAGCGAGCCGGGCGGCCGCTCCCCCTGGCCGTGGGCAACGACGGCAACATGGGCGGCGTGGCCGAGGCCCAGCGCGTGCGCGGCGACGGCGGGGGCACCGTGCTCATGCTCGCCCCCGGCTCGGGCCTCGGCTGCGCCTATATTGACGGCCAGGGCCTGCCCCTCGACGGCGACACCCTGGCCGGGATGGAGGCCAGCCACATGCCCGCGCCCTTGCACCTGCTCGGCGCGCGACCCTACCACTGCGGCTGCGGGCGCGACTGGGGCTGCGTCGAGGTCTACACCACCCTGGCGGGCCTGCCCATGCTGCTCGCCGAGCGTCTGGAGGCCCGGCCCGACCACCCCCTCGCCAGCTCGCCCCTGGGCATGCGCGAGCGCGCCCTGGCCCTGCGCGGCCTCGCCCAGCAGGGCGACGAGCTCGCCACCGAGCTGTTCGCCTTCCAGGCCAGGGCCCTCGGCCTCCACGTCGCCTCCCTGGCCATGGCCCTCGACCCGGCCTTCGTGGTCATCGGCGGCGGCCTGATGGACCCCGAGGCGACCAGCGCCGAGTTCCGCGAGGTCTACCTGCGCACGATCTGGGAGGCGGCCGCCCCCTACCTCTGGCCCGCCCAGCGGGCGAGGATGCAGGTCGTCCCCGCCACCCTGGGCGACCTCTCCCAGGCGATCGGGGCCGCCCTCGTCGCCCTCTACCAGCACGGCCCGGCACGCGGGTAGAGGCGCCCCGTCCGCTACTCCCCGAAGCCCCCGACCGCCTCGATATACTCGAGGGACTGGTGGCGGAAGTAGGTGGTGTACAGCTCGGCGTAGTGGCCGCCCCGGGCCAGCAGGCCCTCGTGGCTGCCCTCCTCGATGATCTGGCCCTGGCGCATCACGATGATCCGGTCGGCCGAGCGCACCGTCGAGAGCCGGTGGGCGATCACGATGCTGGTGCGCCCCTCCATCACCGCGTCGAGCCCGGCCTGGATCTGCTCCTCGGTGAAGGGGTCCACGCTGGCCGTGGCCTCGTCCAGGATGAAGACCCGCGGGTCCTGGAGCATCACGCGGGCCAGGGCCACCAGCTGGCGCTGGCCGAGCGAGAGGCGGGCCCCGCGCTCGCCCACCTCGCTCCGCAGGCCCTCGGGCAGGTCGGCGACCCACTCGCCCCCGCCGATGCGCGCCGCCGCCGCGGCCACCGCCTCGTCCGAGGCGGCGGGGCGGCCGTAGCGGATATTGTCGGCCACCGTGCCGGTGAACAGGAAGGGCACCTGGGGCACCATGCCGATCTGGCGCCGGTACTGCCCAAGGTCGAGCTCGCGGATATCCTGGCCGTCCGCCAGGATGCGGCCGCCCTGGAACTCGTAGAAGCGGGCCAGCAGGCGGGCCAGGCTCGACTTGCCGGCGCCCGTGTGGCCGACCACGGCCAGCCGCTGCCCCGCCGGCACCTCCAGGTTGAAGCCGCGCAGCACCCAGCCGTCGGCGGCGGGCGCGTCGGGCCTGTAGGTGAAGTCCACGCCCTCGAAGGCCAGCTCGCCGCGCAGCTCGGGCACGGGGCGGCTGTCGCGCTGCACCACGCGGGGCTCGGCGTCAATCAGGGCGAAGACCCGCTCGCTCGAGGCCAGGCCCTGCTGGAACTGGCTCCAGAACGAGGCGATGCTGGTCAGGGGGAAGTAGAACAGGGCCAGGCCCTGCACGAACAGGAACCACTCGCCGGGCGAGATCGTGCCGCCGATCACCTGGGCCCCGCCGAAGTAGACCACGGCGGCCATCGCCAGGCCCGCCAGGGTGTCGAGGATGGGGAAGATCGAGTCGAAGACCAGGCCGCGCCGCACGCTCACCCTGTAGGCCAGCCTGTTGGTGGCCGCGAACGACTCGTAGACCGCCCCCTCCTGGCGGAAGCTCTTGGCCACCCCGATGCCGCTGATCGCCTCCTGGATGCTGCTGTTGACCTTGGCCACCGCCCGCCGCGCCTGCTGCGACGTCCAGCGGGCGATGCCGCGGAAGCCCAGGGCCACGGCGAAGACCACGGGGGCCGTGGCCAGGGTCAGCAGGCCCAGGGTGGGCTGCACGGCCACCAGCACGCCCACCACCACCAGCACGAACAGCACCTGGCTGATCAGGTCCATGGTCAGGGTGACGACGTTCGAGAAGTCCTGGGTGTCCGAGGTGACCCGGCTGACGATCGTGCCCGACGGGTACTGGTCGTAGAACGAGAGGTCGCGCTGCATCACGGCGCCGAAGGCGTCCTCGCGCAGCTTGAGCACCACGTCGCCCACGGCCTCGGCCGAGAGCTTCTGGCGCAGGAAGTTGAAGAGCCAGCCGGCGGAGCCGAGCATGGTCACCAGACCGGTCAGGGCGAGCACCAGCTGGGCGGCGGGGTTGCCGGCCAGCACGTCAATCCCGCGGGCGACGGCGATGGGGATCAGGGCCTCGAGGCCGGACACGCCGGCGACGAGCAGGGCCACGCCGGCCATCTTGCGCCCGTGGGGGCGGAAGTAGCCGACGATGCGGCGGATCAGGGCCGTGTCGCTGTAGGCCCGGTCGTAGGCGTCGGCCTCGAGGCCGTCGAGAATGAAGCCCATCTACACACGCTCCTTTGCCACGGGCGCCTCGGCGCCGCTCGCGTAGCGGGCGAAGATCCGCCTGTAGGCATCGCTGCTCGCCATCAGCTCGTCGTGGGTGCCCTGGGCCGCCAGCTCGCCGTTCTTCAGCACCAGGATGCGGTCGGCCCAGCGGATCTGCGAGATGCGGTGGGTGATCAGCAGGGTGGTGCGGCCCTTGAGGATGCGCCGCAGGGCCCGCTGGATCTGGTCCTCGGTGGCGCTGTCAATCGCGCTGGTCGAGTCGTCCAGGATCAGGATGCGCGGGTCGGTGAGGAAGGCCCGGGCGATCGCGATGCGCTGGCGCTGGCCGCCCGAGAGGGTCACGCCGCGCTCGCCCACCACGG
>DAOLDO010000749.1:0-3608 GCA_035327325.1 Chloroflexaceae bacterium
CCGCGATCGAGAGCGTCCCGTTCAGCGAGATCGCCCCCCCCCCCGCCACGATCAGCGCCACCACCAGCAGCAGCGCGATCACCACCGAGGTGTTGGCCAGCTGAGCCTCGCTGCGCTGGGTCACCGTCGGCACGTCCGAGGTCTGGACGGTGAGGTCCTGGTTCTCGAAGAAGGCCCGCGCCTGAGCCGCCAGGGCCGCCGTCCCCTCGGGCGAGCCGTCCGTGCTCTGGAGCTGGACGCGGTTGACGCCGCGGCTCCCCAGCACGTCGAACAGCGTCTCGCGGGGGGCGAGGGCGCTCCCGGCGGAGGTGATGTCGATCAGCACACCCACCACCTGCCAGCGCTCCTGGCTGGCCCAGCGCCGCTCGCGGCTGGGGTCGGGGACGCTCACCAGCACCCAGTCGCCCGGGCCGACGCCCAGCTCGTCGGCCTGCTGCTCGTGCAGCACCAGGGCGTAGCTGTCGCCGGGCTCGAGCCAGCGGCCCTGCGAGATGGTGGGGCGGTAGCTGGCTGTGGGCAGCGGGACGCCTGTGAGCAGGACGCTCGGGTCGTCCACCTGCTCAGGCACGTCGGCGCGGCGGATCGTCGCGCTCTGGAGCCGCCAGCCCTCCACGCCGGTCACGCCGTCGAGCTGCGCGGCCTGCTCCACGCGGGCCAGGGCGGCCGGCTGGGCAAGGTCGAGCTGCACCTGGTAGGGGTAGGCCTGCACCAGCACGCCGCCGAGGGTGAAGACCAGCGAGGCGCGGGCGCTGAGCACGGCCATAAACGTCAGCCCCGCGCCGGCCAGGGCGAGCTGGGTGGTGGCGACGCGCCCGAGGTTGCGGAAGGCGTTGCTGAGGGCCAGCGAGACCGTCCGGGGCAGGCCGCGCAGGCGGCCGAGGAGGTCGTCGAGGCGGCTGCCGCCGCTGAGGCCGTAGGAGCTGATCGCCTCGCGCACCGTCACCCGCGCCCCCCGCAGCACCGGGAAGGTGGCGACCAGCACCGGGGCGACCAGGCAGATCAGCACCTGGTAGACGATCGGCGCGGGCAGCACGATCCAGTCGGCCGGGGTGAGCCCGATCATCGCCACCATGCCCTGGCGCAGCGTGTTGCCGGCCAGGAGGCCCAGAGGCACCGAGATAGCCAGGGCGACAATCCCGTAGGCCAGCACGATCGAGAAGTAGACGAAGAGGATCTGGCGGCTCGTCGCCCCGATGGCCTTGAGCTCGCCGATCTGCGCGGTCTGCTGGGCGACGATCGCCATCACGGTGTTGTAGATCAGCAGCAGGCCGAGGACGACGGCGATAACGCCGATCGACTGGAGGATCACGCCCACGCTCTCGATCGGGTCCTGGAAGAAGGCCCGGTTGGGGTCGGCGACCTTGGTGTTGTCAATGCTGGCCGGGCCCAGGTCGAAGCCGTAGCGCCGAAGCGTGGTCTGGATCGACTCCGCGGCGGCCGCGGCCCGCTCGGGGGTGTGGTCGGGCACGGTGGCGAGCACCTGGGTGAAGCCGTCCTGGCCGGTGAGGCGGGCGAAGTGGGCGCGCGAGCTGTAGAAGATCGGGTCGCCGCCGAGGGTCGCCGAGAGCGTGCCGAGGTTGTAGAGCGTGCCGCCGATCTCGGCAGCGGTCGTGCGCCCGTCGATCTGGAGCTCGACCCGGTCGCCGATGCCGACGGGGAAGCCCCGCTCCACGGCGAACTGCCGCCCGGCGGGCCAGGCGCCGCCCTCGAGCTGGAGCAGAGCGAGCCGCTGGTCGGCGTAGTCATCACGGGCCTGGAGGGTGGCGGGGCGCCAGGGTGAGTCGGAGTCTGGCCGCCAATTCACGCGGGCGACCATGATCCCCTCCACGGCGGCGAGCCGCGGGTCAGCGCGGAGCACGCGGAGCAGCGTATCGTCGGCCGGCGGCGTGAGGCTTATCGCGATCGAGGGTGGCCGGGTGGGCAGGTAGCTGCGCCGCGTGTCCTCGGCGATACCGCCCCAGGCGGTGAAGATCGCGCCGATCACAAAGGCGCCAATGGCGATGGTGAGGATCGCCTGGACGGTGCGCTGCTTGGCGCCCCACAGGTCGAACCAGATCTTGTGGCGCAGCGCGGTGGAGAAGATGCCGAACATTCCTAGCCCCCAATCCGCTGCCGGTGGCGCTCGATCACCGCGACGGCCCTGTCCACCCCGTCCTCCGCGCGGAGGCGCTCGCCGAGCTCGGCGGCCCTGGCCTGCATCTGCTGGTCGCTGGTGGCGACGCAGACGGCTTCGGCCAGGCTGTCGGCGGTCAGGCGGCGGCGCGGGATGGGCCGTGGGCCCACGCCCAGCTCGTGCACCCGCTGGCCCCAGAACGGCTGGTCGCCGAAGAACGGCGTGACGATGGAGGGAATACCTGCGGCGAGCCCCGCCGCCGTCGTGCCCACGCCGCCGTGATGGACGACGGCGGCCACGCGGGGGAAGAGCCAGCTGTGGGGCACGGAGCCGGTCAGGTGGACGTGCTCAGGGAGCTGCTCGGCGCGCAGGCCGCCCCAGCCGCCATAGAGTAGCCCGCGGCGGCCGATGCGCGTAAGCGCCTCCACCGCCATCGCTGCGGCCTCCTCGGGACGGCTGCTGGGCATGCTGCCGAAGCCGATGTACACCGGGGGCGGGCCGGCATCGAGGAAGCGAACCAGATCGACCGGCGGCTCCCAGCCGGCGGGGGGCGCCAGGAACCAGTAGCCGGTGACGTGGATGTCCGGGGCCCAGTCACTCGGGCGGGGCAGAACGTGGGCGCTGTAGCCGTAGAGGGTGGGACGCGCGTCGCGTAGCGCGTCGAACGGCCCCCAGAAGGGCGCGGGGGGCAGGCCGAGCACCTCGGCGCGAGCCCGGGCGTCGGCCGAGCGGAACATCTGCCATAGCATCTGCTCGACCATGTGGTGGGAGAGGCTGTTGGTCCAGCCCGCCAGAGGGGTATGAGGCAGGGGCGGGGCCAGGACGCTGGAGAAGTGGCGGGTTGGCGTGAAGGGTACAAGGTGGGCCTGGACGAAGGGCACGCCGAGCTTCTCGGCCAGGGACCAGGCTACAAACATGCCGCCGAGGCCGGCGACGATCATGTCGGCGCTCTGGGCGGCGGAGAGGCCGTGGGCCGCGGCGGCGTAGGCCTGCTCCTCGGCGAGGCGGGCCTGGCTGGAGAAGACCTTGAAGGTGCGGCCCTGCTCCACTAAGTGCTGGAGCTCCTGGGCGACGGCCTCGGTGCTGCCGCCGAGGGCGACGAACTCCAGGCCGTGGGAGGTGACGAGCTTGCGGAAGTCGGTCGAGGCGAGCAAGCTGACGACGTGCCCGGCGGCGCGCAGGCCGGCGCCGAGGGCCACGTAGGGCTGCACGTCGCCCCGGCTGCCAAGAGCGAAGATGACGATCTTCATCCGGACTGGTGCTCCGAAATGGTAGGCATGGCGTCCATCAGGTGCGGCGCCGGCTGGGTATCGTGGATCAGGCGCCCCTCGCTCAGCTCGATCTGCCGCGGCATCCGGCGCGCCAGCCGCTCGTCCTGGGTGACCATCAGGATGGTCTTGCCCTCGGCCACGAGCGTGCTGAACAGCTCGAAGACGACCTCGGTGGAGCCGGAGTCAAGGTTGCCGGTGGGCTCGTCGCCGAGGACGAGCGGCGG
>DAOLDO010000750.1:0-3606 GCA_035327325.1 Chloroflexaceae bacterium
CCCCGCCTGTAGGCCGGGCGGCGCAGCATGATCGGCGGCTGGATGTCCACGCCCACCCCGACGAAGGTCTTGCAGAAGGCGTTGAGCGGCCCGTAGTCGGTCGGGTCGAGCGAGTGGCCGAGCAGCGCGGAGCCGGCCTGCTCCATCACCAGGTTGGCCATGGTCTCCAGGGCGTCGAAGGACTGGCCGGCCTCCCAGCCCCGCGCCGTGGCCTGCACCTGCTCGACCAGGCCGGGCACGGCGTGGGCGATCAGCTGGCGCGAGAAGCCGAGGCGCAGCTCGCGGCGCAGGTGGCGGTGCTCGGGCCCGTCGAGGGCGATGAAGTTGTGGGGGGTGCCGCCCTCGCTCGCCAGGTAGCGGTAGACGTCGCGCCCGTAGAAGAGCTCCTGCTCGTGCTCGAGGAAGAACGCGTTCGCCTCCAGGCCGGCCAGCACCGTCGCCTCGCGGCCCAGGCGGCTCAGGCGGAAGACCGGCCCGTAGGCGTGGTAGGCCTCCACGAGCAGGCCGCACACATCCTCGAGGGCCCTGAGCGTATTGCCGAGCAGCGGCAGGCCCTTCACCATCGGCGGGGTGCGGGCGGCGGGCCGGGCCTGGGCCATAGCTCTGCTCCTTCGCGTAGGGTGTTGCGGCGCGGCCTTCGGCCTTCAGCCTTCAGCCTTCAGCCTTCCGACGAGGTCCTGGAACGCGGGCCCGTCCTTGAGCCCGGCGAGGTAGGCGCTGGCCGAGCTGTAGCCGGCCTCGACGATAGCCTCGAGGGCCTGGAACTCGAGCAGGCCGTACGTGCCGACCTGCAGCCGCAGGTAGAAGTCGGTCAGCCCGCGGGTAGTCCGGACGTGCTGGGCGTCGTTGAGCATGGCCACGCGGACCATGATGCTGCCCAGCGAGGGCACCTTGAGGGCCGGCGCGAAGGGGTTCAGGCGACGCCAGAGCACCCGCCAGCCCGAGAGGCTGGTCTCGTAGGCCGGGTTGCGGCCGCGCGCGGCGCCGGCGCCGCTGTTCGAGTCGATCGCGATCACCACCCCGCAGCCGTCGCGCTGGCGCATCACGTCGGTCGGCAGGTTGTTGAGCAGCCCCCCGTCCACCAGCAGCTCGCCGCCGTCCACCACGGGCGGCAGCACGGCGGGGAGCGAGGTGGTCGCGCGGGCGTACTTCCAGATCGGGCCGCGCTCCTGGACGGCCAGGGCGGCACGCGACAGGTTGGCCGTAACGCAGAAACAGGGGATCCACAGGTCCTCGAGGCGGGTCTCGCCGAACATCTCGCGCATCGCATCGCTCATCTCGGCGCCGGCCATGAGCGCCGTGACCGGGAAGGTGTAGTCGAAGCGGTGCCGAATCGCCGCCCGGTTCTTGGCCATGGTCGTGGCGTCGTCCCAGCCCATGGCGTGCTGGCAGGCCATCACCGCGCCCTGGCTGGTGCCGCCGATCAGGTCAATCGGCACCCCGGCCTCGCGCAGGGCCCGCAGGGCGCCGATATGCCCGAAGCCCGGCGCGCCGCCGCCGCCCAGCACCACGCCGACGCCGCGCCCGGTGACCATGCGCGCCAGGCGGGCCATGTCGGCCGCGCTGCCCTGGCGGACGTGGTAGTGGGCGCCGAGCTGCCTGGGCTCGAGCCAGGCTCTGGTGCCGGCGGGGCGGGCCGTGGTGGGGCGGTGCAGCAGCACCAGGCTGCGCCGCGCGGCGTGGTTCGCCTCGGGGGCCAGCAGCGTCCGCTCGACGGCCCCGGGCGTCGGCTCGTCGCCGGCCTCGGCGACCAGCAGGATGCGGTCGGCCTGGCGCAGGCAGCGCCGCGTCCAGTGGGAGGCCGCCGGGTCGGCCTCGTAGACCACGTAGCTGTGGCCGGCCTCCTGCTCGTTCAGCCAGCGCACCAGGCTGAAGCTGGCGGGCGCGTCGGCCGGGGTCTGGGCGGCGCCCGGGCGGGCCAGGAGCGCGTCGAGGCGGGCGCTGCTGAGGTGCAGGGTCGGGCCGGCCGTGGCGAGGGCCGCGGCGAGTTGCTCGGCGAAGCCCGCCGGTGGCGCCCAGCGGCCAATCGGCACGACGGCGACAGTGGCGACCTCGCCCGCGGGCCGGGCCGCGCCGCTGGTCTGCTCGCCGAGGGCGCGGATCACGGGCGCGGCGAACTGGCGCAACATGGTCGCGGGCTCGGCCGCGAGCAGCCGGTCGAAGCCCGCGCGGCCCAGCCTGGCCACCAGGCTGTCGCGCACCGCGACCACCGTGGCCGCCCGCGGCTCGCCGGTGATGATGCCCACCTCGCCCACGCTCTCGCCGCGCCGCAGCTCCTGCAGCGTGGTCGCGGCCCCGTCGCGGCCCTCGCGGACGACCCGCAGGCGCCCGGTGATCACCACGTAGAGGGCGTCGCTCGCCTCGCCCTGGCGGAACAGGGCCTCGCCGCCGCGCAGCAGCCGCAGCTCCAGCTCGTCCCTGATCTGCTCGAGCACCGGCTCCGCCAGGCCCTCGAACAGCCGGCTCCGGTGCAGCGCGAGGTTCAGCTGCGAGCGCTGCAGGCGCTCGACCACCGCCCTGGCCACCGCGTCGGCCGCCTCGGGGTGGGCCCCCCTCAGCCAGGCCAGCTGCTCGCGCGTCAGGCGCAGCAGCTCGCTGGGGCGCGTGGCATAGACCGAGGCCGTGCGCCGCTCGCCGGTCAGCAGCGCGATCTCGCCCACGCTCTCGCCGGCCGCGACCTCGTTGACCGTGGCCTCGGCCCCGTCGGGCCCGTGCGCCACCGCCCTGAGCCCCCCGCTCAGGACGAGGTAGAGGCAGTCGCCCGACTCGCCCTCGGCCAGCACCCGCGCGCCGGCGGCGCAGCTCAGGCGCTCGAGCCGCGGGGCGAGGGCCAGCAGCGCCGGCTCGGCCACCCCGGCGAACAGCGGCGTCGCCCGCAGGAAGCCGACCAGCTCCGCGGTCGCGGACTCATGCTCTGCGATCAAGGCCCCCCTCCCGATAGTCAGCGCCCGCCGTCGGCCTCTAGTGCGATCGGGCCCTGGCGCGACGGGTGCCGCCCCGCGATGCCCGCGTAGAACCCGCTGATCAACGCGAAGTCCGCCCGAAGGTCGCCGCTCGGCTCGAGGGCCGGGCCGAGCCCCACCAGCCTGCGGCTGTAGTCGGCGTAGCCCAGCACGATCGGGACGCGGGCGCCGAGCGCGATGTAGTAGAAGCCGGTCTTCCAGTGGGGCGCCCTGCCGCGGGTGCCCTCGGGGAGGATGGCGAGCCGCAGGGGCCCGCCGGCGGCGAAGGCCGCGACCATCTGGGCGACGAAGTCGGCCCGCGCCCCGCGCCTGACCGGGAGCCCCCCCAGGGCGCGCAGCACGGGGCCCGCCGGCCCGCGGAACAGAGAATCCTTGCCGACCCAGCGCAGCCGCAGGTCGCCCGCGAGCATGAGCAGCAGCGTGAGCGGCAGGTCCCAGGCCGAGGTGTGGGGCGCGCCGACCACCACGCAGCGGGCCGGCGGCGGCTCGGCGATCTCGACCCGCCAGCCCGCGGCGGCGGCGAGCAGGTGGCCGGCTCGCGGGCCGAGGCGTCGTCGCTGCATTGGTCACCCGCCCGCCCGGGCCCGCCCGAGGGGCCCGCCAGACGCCTGCTTCGCGATCAAACTCCAGCCGTAGGGTGCCC
>DAOLDO010000751.1:0-3601 GCA_035327325.1 Chloroflexaceae bacterium
CGTGGGCCCGCAGCGCCTCGTAGACGTACCGGCCCCGCTCGGCCCAGTCGGCGATGGCGTAGGCCGCCGAGAGGTCGGCCTGGTCGGCGAGCAGGACGATCACCTCGGCCTCGCCCGCGGGGCCCAGGCAGGCCACCGCCACGTCGTCGCCCAGCTCGGCCCGCAGGGCCTCGGCCGTGGCCACCGTGTCGAGGCCGGCGAGGTGGCCGGCGGGGCGCAGGCGCACCTGGCCGCCGTCGATCAGCAGGTAGACCCAGTCGGGGGCCTGGCCGCGGATCACCAGCACGTCGTAGCCGGCCCGGCGCAGGGCCGCGCCCCAGTGGCCCTGGGCCCAGCTGTAGCTGATCGCGCCCGTCAGGGGCGAGCGCGTGCCCACCACGAAGCCGCCCGTGGCGAACGAGTCGGTGCCGGCCAGGGGGCCCGCCGCGAAGATCAGCAGGTTCTCGGGGGCCATGGGCGGCGTGTCGGGCGGCAGGTGGTGCCAGAGCAGCCAGGCGACGGCCCCGCGCCCGCCCAGGTAGTCGCGCTCGACAGTGGCCGGGAGCAGCTGGCGCGCGTGTCCGCGCTCCAGGTCGATCGTCAGGGTGCGCAGAGCCATAGGTTGAGAGGGGGGCTAGGGGCGAGGAGGGTTGGGCCAAGTGGCGCGCCGCGCCTCCCGCAGCGAACATCCAGTGGCGGCGCCCGCGGGCGCGGCCCGCACCATTATAGCGTGCGGTCGCGACGGCGTGGTACAATTGGGGCCTGAGCCCTCCCTGATGCCCTGGCGGCCTCGCGGCTACCGCCAGTGGCCCCACCCGGTTTCAAACCCATGTCGGTCAAGCAGCTCCCAGCCCAGCGGTCGTCGGCCGGCGGGGCGCGCGACGCCCGCCAGAGTGGGCGCCGCCCGGAGGCGATCCCCCTCCTCGGCGCCCCCGACTTTCTGCGCGGGGTGCCCCAGAGCGAGCTCGCGCGCCTGATCGAGCTCTGCGTCTTCCGCACCTTTCAGACCGGGGCCACGATCCTCGGCCAGCACCGGCACGACCGCTTCCTCTACCTCGTGCTGCGCGGCGCCCTGCAGCTGCGCCTGCGCGACAAGGACGGCCGCGAGGTGCTGATGGGCGTGCTCGCCCGCGGCGACTGCTGCGGCGAGGGCCCCCTCTTCGGCGACTTCTTCCGCCGCATGAGCGCCCTCGCCCAGAGCGACTGCCAGCTGCTGCAGATCCCCCTGGCCGAGCTGAAGGAGAGCCTTGGCACCATGCCTATGGTCGCCGCGGCCCTGCGCCACGTCTACAAGCGGCGCATGGTCGAGTGCACCCTGGCCCGCATCCCCCTGCTCAGCCAGCTCGTGCCGATGGAGCGCCTGGCCCTGGCCAACCTGCTCCAGCCGGCCTTCTTCGCCCGCGGCAACCTGATCATGCGCCAGGGCGACCCCGCCGACGCCCTCTACCTGATCGAGAGCGGCCAGGTGGCTGTCGAGCAGGGTGGCCAGACCCTGGCGACCCTCGGCGAGGGCGACTTCTTCGGCGAGATCGCCCTGCTGACCAGGGGCGTGCACGGGGCCGACGTGCGGGCCCTCACGCCCACCGACGTGCTGGCCCTGCCCGGGGCCGACTTCCACCGTCTGATCGATGGCCGCCCCGAGCTCGAGGCCCAGCTGCGCGGCGTGGTCGAGAAGCGCATGCGCAACAACGCCGCCATGCGCGGCGACGAGGCCCGCGCCCGCGAGCTCGAGCTGGTCGTCGGCAGGGGCCTGCTGCGCGGCACCCACCTGCTCGCCCGCACGCCCAGCCTCTGCCCGCCGGGCTGCCGCCTCTGCGAGGGGGCCTGCGCCGACCGCCACGGCCGCGCCCGCCTCAGCCTCGGCGGCACGCCGATCGACCAGCTCGACGTGGTAGACACCTGCCGCCAGTGCAGCGTGGGCGCCGAGTGCGTCGAGGCATGCCCGGAGGACGCCTTCGAGCGCGCCGAGACCGGCACGCTGCTGATCACCGACCGCTGCACCGGCTGCGGCCAGTGCGTCGAGGCATGCCCCTACGGGGCCGTCGCCAGCGTGCCCCTGCCCGCCCCTCGCCTCGCCGGAGGCCCCCTCTGGTCGCTGCTGCGCGCCGCCGCCCGCAGGGTGCGGCCCAGGCCCGCCATCCCCCTCACCCCCGTCGGCCCCACCCACCGGGCCGACAAGTGCGACCTCTGCCACGGCTTCGAGGACATGGCCTGCCTCAGCAAGTGCCCCACGGGCTCGCTGCGCCTGGTGCCCCTCGAGGAGATCTTCCCGCTGTAGCGGGGGCGCGGGGGTCTGGGCAGGACGCCCCTGCCGGCCCGTTTTCTCGCAGGGGGCCGCCGCCGGCCCCCTGCACCCCCGCGCGAGGGCTGCGCCCTTCGAACCCTTTCAGCATGACGCCCCTGCGATGCCGCCGCCTGTGCTGCCATGCCCCGTGGGCGCTGCCGTTCAGGCCCTGTCGGCGCGGGTAGTCGCCCCGGCCGGCGTGGTCGGCCCGGCCGACAGCCCATCCCGCACCCGGCCGCCTGGCCGGCTGTCCGGCCGCCCGGCAAGCAGCCCGACGGCGCCGGCAGGCGCACCGATCCTTGAGGACTGAGGCATGACAACGGGCTACAACACATAGCAGAGCTGCTAAATTGGGGGCCCCGGGGGCAGCGCCCCCGGGCGCGGGGGAGCGGGAAGGGGCGCGCGGGCGCCCCCTCGCAAAAGCGGGCGCCTGGGGGCGGCGCCCCCTCGCAAAAGCGGGGGCCTGGGGGCGCCAGCCCCAGCAGGGGTCGCAGGGGCGCGTCAGCCCCCCATCACCCGCCCCGCGGCGGCCGCCGCAACGATCTATGCTAGAATTGCCCCCTGGAAGAGCGGCGAACGGCCGCCTCTCGGCGTGTCCCGGGGGCGGTGATGGTGATGGTCTCACGACGTCTGCTGCTCGGCGCGACGATCGTCTCCTTGCTGGTCGCCGCCCTGGGCGCCTATCTCTACCTGCGCCAGCGCGCCGCGCGCTGCGCCCCCGTCCCCCTGCTGGCGGGCCAGCTGCTGCCCAACCCGGCCCTCGCCGCGGTTGACGCGGCGAGCGGCATGCCGGCCGGGTGGGGCCGCGCCGCGCCCCAGGGGGTGCAGCTGCGCGGCCCCGCCGTGGACGGCGAGGGCTTCGACCTCGACGGCGACGGGCGCGCCCTCCAGCTGCTCGGGGTCGGCAACTACGTGCAGGCCCCCGCCGCGCCCATCAGCCCCGGCCGGCGCTACTGCTTCAGCGGCTTCGCCCTGACCGACTCGCCCCGGCGCTCGGCCACGCGCGCCCGGCTGGTCTTCCAGTGGCGCGACGCCGCGGGCCGGCCGATCGCCGAGGAGGCAACGCTCTGGCAGCCCGTCGCGCTCTGGACGCCCGAGGCCCCCCCGCGCGACTGGGCCCCCCTCCTCGGCAGCTTCGTCGCCCCTCAGGGCTCCACCGCCCTCGCCGTGCGCGTCGAGCCCGCCTCCGACGACCGGGTCTACCTCGACCTGATGGCCCTGCGCGCCGGCGGCGCCGCCCTCGCCGGCCTCGCCGCGCCGCCCGAGCTCGCCGCCTCGCCCCGTCCGACTGGCGGTGCCGCGCTCGAGGTGGCGCCCTGGCCCCCCGGTCGCCGCGCC
>DAOLDO010000752.1:0-3601 GCA_035327325.1 Chloroflexaceae bacterium
AGGTCGGCGTCGGTCCCTGGTCGATCGAGGTGCCGGTGGCCGTCGGCGCGACGGGCGTGTCGCTGGGGGCGACGGGCGTGTCCGTCGGCGCCTCGGTGGGCGGGACATCGGTGGGGGGCACATCGGTGGGGGGCACGTCGGTGGGCGGGAAGACCGGGTCGTTGGTCGGGGTCGCCGGCTCGCTCACCGGGGTGTTGCCCTGGGCCGGCGCGACGGGCGCGAAGACCAGGCGCGTGGCCTCGGCGTAGAGGGGGAAGGCGATCATCAGCACGCTGACGATGATCAGCGCAATCTCCCATGGGGTCCAGCGGACCGGCCCTCGGCCGCGGCCGGACTGCGACGGGCGACGCCGTGCGGGAGGCTGCATAGGGGCTCCTCGGCTTAGAGCGGGCGCGCGTCGACGAGATCGGCGACGACGACCAGACGCTGCGTATCCCAGTTGGTACAGGTGATCAGCGTGAGCACGGGGCTGGGCGTCTGGTCCATCACCTCGACCTGGTGGGGCCACACGCTCAGCGAGCTGCGCACACGGTAGACATAACGCCAGCCGTCGGTCTCGACGATCAGGTCATCGCCGGGCCTCAGGCGGTAGAGGTCCTTAAAGACCGCGCCGCGCAGGCCGGCGTGGCCCGAGATCACACTGTTGCCGACCATGCCGGGCAGGGCCGTCCCGTGGTGGAAGCCGGCGGCGTACTCGGCCACCTGCCACTCGCCCTCGACCACGTAGATCTCGTAGACCTGCATGCCTGCGCCGATGCTGGGCATGGCCAGGCGGCGCGGCCGCGGGTCGCCGATGTCGGGGGCGGTGTGCACGGTCTGGGGTGCCAGGAAGGCGTCGCGCGCGGGGCCGGCCCCCGGCTCCAGCGGGAGGTCTCCCTCGGGGCGCGTGAAGGGCAGCGGGGGCGTATCGGCGCGGGCCGCGGCCTCGGGGGCGCTCGCCGCTGGGAGGCCGATCGGCGGGGTCGGCGTCGCCACGGGGGCGGCGCTCTGGGCGGCCTCGGCCCGGCCGAGCTGGTGCAGCCAGTCGCGGCCGTAGCCGTCCACCAGCCAGTAGCCGAAGGCGAGGACCGCGGCGACCACCAGGCCCCGCTCGAGCATCTGCAGGGCCCGGTCAACCCAGTTGCGCAGCCTGAAGCCACGCAGGGCCTCGTGGCGCTGCTGGGTGGTGGAGCGCAGCCGGGCGGGGCGCAGCTGGGCGTGGCGGCCCGGCACCTCGTCGGCGAGCAGGGCGCTCAGCAGGTCATCGTCGGGGCCCTGGCGGGGCACCTGGGTCGGCACTTGTGGCGACATCGGACAGCCTGGCTCCGGGGGTAGCAGGGCCCGTGGCCCGAGACACGCTCAGCCGGAGATTATTATACAGGCAGGTCTGCACAGATGCAATAGCCACATGCGATTACAACGGGCGATTCGCGCCGCGCCAGGGAGGGGAGTGTAAAGCCAAGTGGAAACCTAGGCGGCGAGGGCGTCCGCCAGGCGTGCGAGGCCCGCCGCGAACTGGCCCGGCTCGGTCAGGGCCGAGAGCATCAGGTGGGCCCCTGGCACGTCGCCGTAGAAGTAGCCAGGGTGGGCCAGGACGCCCCGCTCCACCAGCTCGATGGCCAGGGCCTCCTCGTCGTCGCAGCCCAGGACCGCGGGGAAGAGGTAGTAGCCGCCGTCGGGCGGGCGGGCCACGAGGCGGGGGTGGCCGGCGAGGGCGGCGAGGGCCAGGTCGAGGTTGGCGCGCACGCGGGCGACCATCGCCGCGACGAAGGGGCCCCCGCGCTCGAACAGGGCCGGCAGCATGTGCTGGCTGAGGCTGTTGGCGCCCAGGAAGGTGTCGTTGAGCAGCTCGAGGCGCGGCCCGAAGGGCCTGGCCGCCCCGTTGAGCGCGACCCAGCCGAGCTTCAGGTCGGGCAGGGCGAAGAGCTTCGAGATGCCGTTCAGCGTGAAGACCGGCAGCTCGGGGTGGAGCGCGCCGACGGGCGGCACCGCGGGCGCCGCGTAGGTGAACGGGGCGAAAACCTCGTCGCAGATCAAGGGGAGGCCCAGGCGGGCCAGGGCCGCGACGGGCGCGGCCACCACCGCCCCTGTGGGGTTGTGGGGCGAGACGAGCAGCACGCCGCGCGTGCGCCGGTCGGCCGCGGCGAGCAGCGAAGCCTCGTCAATGCGCCAGCCCTCCTCCTCGCGCAGATCGTAGGGGCGGAGCGCGATCCCGCGCAGCTCGGCGAGGTACTCGAAGAGGGGGTAGGTGACGCTGGGCGCCAGCAGGTTGTCGCCCGGGTCGGCGAGCAGGGCGAAGAGCAGGCCGTAGGCCTCGCTGGTGCTGGCGGTGAGGAAGAGGTCTTCGGGCGTAAGCGCCAGGGGCGGCGTGCGCCCGGCGTAGTAGGCGACGAGGGCGGCGCGGGCCGCCGGGCTGCCCCGGGGGTCGGGGGCGTAGCGGCGCGCCGCCCAGAAGCTCTCGGCGGCCTCGCGCAGGATCTCGGGGGGGAAGATCAGGCCCTGGGCGGTCGGGTTGCTGCTGGCGAGGTCGAGGTAGCCGCCCGCGGCCAGGCGGTGCCGGCGGGCCAGCTCGAGCGCGTTCGGGGTGAGGTCCAGGCCCTCGAAGACGCCGGCCATAGGCTACCTGTTGATGGCGCGCACGATCCCGCGCCAGAAGTTGTCCATCTGGCCCGGCACGAAGGGTAGGTAGAGGTTGAGCCGGTCGAGCAGGCCGCTGAAGCGCTCGGAGAGGGCCGGGCCGAGGTCGGCCGGCGCGGCCTCGACGGCGAAGGCCGCGAGCATCTCCTGGCTGACCAGGCCCGGCATCTCGGCCCAGCGCTGCTGGGCGGCCAGCTGCGAGAGCTGCTCGCCCACCTCGGCCCAACCGTGGCACTCGAGCACGGGCCTGTAGGTGGGGGTCGAGGCGTAAAAGGCGATCTGCTGGCGCACGGCGGCGCGCAGCTGCTCGCGCTGGGCCGCGTCGGCGCCGGTGATCACGAAGGCGCTGCCGACCACCGCGCAGGCCGCCGGGTCGCGCCCGCTCTTGGCGGCGCCGGCGGCGATCTGGGGGTGCAGCTCCTCGCGCAGGTACCTGGCGCTGTTGAGCGGGTGGGCGTGGAAGCCCTCGCACAGCTCGCCGGCCAGCTGGGCGAGGCCGCTGTTCACGCCGGCCAGGTAGATCGGGATGTTGGGGTGCTCGATCTTGCCGGGGTTGAAGAAGGGGATCATCAACGTGTGCTGATAGAATGGGCCGCGGTAATTGAGGCGCGAGCCGGTCTGCCAGCAGTCCCAGATCGCCCGCAGGGCCTGGATGTAGTCGCGCATGCGGGCCACGGGCTGGTCGAACTGGGCGCTGAAGCGGCGCTCGATGTGGGCCCGCACCTGCGTGCCGAGGCCAAGGACGAAGCGGCCCCGGCTCATCGCCGCCAGGTCCCAGGCGACCTGGGCGGTGACCATCGGGCTGCGGGGGAAGGCGATGGCGACGGCGGTGCCGAGGGTGAGCCGGCGGGTGTGCTCGGCGGCGAGGGCGAGGGGCAGGAAGGGGTTGTGGGCCGTCTCGGGGGCCCAGAGGGCGCCGAAGCCGAGCTCCTCGGCGGCGGCGGCCACGGGGGCCGCGAGCGGCAGGGGGCTGGCGTCCACCGGG
>DAOLDO010000753.1:0-3592 GCA_035327325.1 Chloroflexaceae bacterium
GACAAGTGATCGGGATGGCGTGACATGAAGACGATCCGGGTGGTGCTGGCCGACGATCATACGCTTTTTCGCGCTGGGGTTCGCTCGCTGCTGAAGGAGCTGGAGGGAGTCGAGGTCGTCGGCGAGGCGAGCGATGGCCAGGCGGCCTTGCAGCTGATCGCAGCCCAGCGCCCCGATCTCGCCCTGCTCGACATTGGGATGGGTGGGTTGAGTGGCCTGGAGCTCACTGCCCACCTGACCGCAACTGGCTCGCTGGTGCGGGTGATTATCCTGTCGATGCACGCTGCCGAAGAGTATGTGCTCCAGGCGCTGCGAGCCGGCGCGGCCGGTTATCTGCTCAAGGACGCTGACGTCGCCGAGTTGGGCCTGGCGCTCAAAGCGGCGATGGGCGGCGGGATCTATCTCAGCCCGGTGGTGTCGCGGCCGGTCGTCGCCGGCTACGTGCAACGCACCGGCGCCGGCGAGGATCTCCTCAGCGGCCTGAGCGCGCGCCAGCGCGAGACGCTACGGCTGATCGCCGAGGGACGCTCGACCCAGGAGATCGCCGTACACATGGGAATCAGCGTCAAGACGGTCGAGGCGCATCGCGCACGGCTTATGGAGCGGCTCGACATCCACGATGTCGCCGGGCTGGTCCGCTTCGCGATCCGCGCCCGGCTGGTCACTCCCGATAGGTAACCTGAACATGGGGGAACCACGTTCCCCCAGGCCCCCCCATGCTCGCGCGGTCATGTGCGCGCAGCTCCGCGTGTTAGGGCATCCCTCCATCGCCCGTCGGGAATCCCCTTAGTCGCAAGCAGGTTTCCCCTAATAGGCGCCACTCGCCGCGCCACATATACTGCACATCCATCCAGCAAGAATGCGATGTGATGTTGCGAGTATTCCTTGTCGACGATCATCCGGCCTTCTGGCTGCTGATCGAGGCTGAGCTCGCGGCGCTGCACGACCTGACGGTCGTCGACTGCGCGCCGTCGGGCCACAAGGCCGCCGATGAGCAGTGCCATGCGGTGCCGGCAGCCCTGGCGGGCCGGGGATAGCGGAGGTGTGCCGCGAACCGTAGCGGCGACGACCCACCTGTGCTGATTTCAGCGTGTGAGCAGCTGCCCTTGTGTACGAGTCGTTGCAAAACAGGAGCATCAATCCCATGGTCCATCCGCACCGTGACCCCAACCCGAAGGCCGCCTGGCGCTTCCATCGCCTGCTCCAGCGCCGGGTGGCGCTGACTCTCGCCGTGGCGGCCCTGGTCCTAGCGCTCACCACCATGTCGACGGCGCAGGCCGCCGGGATCACCGTCGGCGGCAGCTGCACCCTGGTTGACGCCATCACGGCGGCCAACACCGACGCGGCGGTGGGCGGCTGCGCGGCCGGCAGCGGCGACGACACGATCTTCCTGCCCGCCAACAGCACGATCACCCTGACCAGCCCGGACATGACGAATACGAGCGGGTTGCCGCAGATCACGAGCACGATCATCATCGAGGGCAATGGCGCGACCATCACGCGCGACAGCAGCGCGTCCGCCTTCCGCATCTTTTCGGTACTCTCCACCGGCAACCTGACGCTCAACAATACGACCGTCAGTGGTGGGTTGAGCGATAACGGTGGCGGCATTGCCGTCTATGCGGGCACGCTGACGCTGAACAATAGCACGGTCAGCGGCAACACCGCCGGCGCCGGCGGTGGCATCTTTAGTCGTGGAGGTTCCACCGCGACGCTGAACAATAGCACGGTCAGCGGCAACACCGCCAGCGGCGACGCCAGCCTCGGCGGTGGCATCGCTAATTATAAAGATGGGACGTTGACGCTGAACAACAGCACGGTCAGCGGCAACAGCGCTACCGGGCTGTACGCAAGAGGTGGCGGCATTTATAATTACGCGGAGCTGTATGGTTCCATCAACACTGTCAACCTGGCGCGCAGCGTGGTCTCTGGCAATAGCGCTTCATACAGCGGGCCTGAGATTTACAACACGGACGGCTATGAAATTGATTTTAGCTGCTTCTGCGAAATCCCCTATAAAGGTTTGATCAACGCCGACAACTTCAACCTGATCGGCCGCGACGGCAACGCGTACACGTTCGGCTTCACCCCGTCGGGCAGCGACATCGTGCCCAGCCAGGCGCTCTCGGCCATCCTCGCCCCGCTGGCCGACAACGGCGGCCCGACGTTCACGCATGCGCTGGTCACGGACAGCCCGGCGGTCGATGCCGCGCCCAGCGGCCCCGCCAGCGACCAGCGCGGCGTGAGCCGCCCTCAGGGCACGGCCTTCGACATCGGCGCCTTCGAGCTGGGGAGCACCGTCCCGCCCACGGCCACGCCGACCAACACCGCCGTGCCGCCCACCGCTACGCCGACCAACACCGCCGTGCCGCCCACCGCTACGCCGACCAACACCCCCGTGCCGCCCACCGCTACGCTGACCAACACCCCCGTGCCGCCCACCGCCACGCCGTCGTACTTCCCGTTCAGCGGCTTCTTCCAGCCAGTGGACAACCTGCCGGTCGAGAACCAGGTCAAGGCCGGCCAGGGCATCCCTGTCAAGTTCAGCCTGGGCGGCAACTACGGGCTGGGCATCCTCGCCGCCGGCTCCCCAAGCTCGCAGCAGGTCGCCTGTAATGCCGGCGCGACGGTCGACCCGATCGAGGCCACCACGACCTCCAACAGCGGCCTGACCTACGACGCGGCCGGCGGCCAGTACACCTATGTGTGGAAGACCGACAAGGCCTGGGCGGGCACCTGCCGCCAGTTCAACTTGAGGCTGACCGACGGCACGACCCACAGCGCGCTGTTCAAGTTCACCAGGTAGGGCGAAGCGCATTCGCTGACCCGCATCCCCTGGCCCCCTCTCCTGCCCCGGCAGGAGAGGGGGAGGCTGTTCGGCCTCGCGCTGATGTGCCAGAGAGGGACAAGGGTTTACCATTACGGGAGCGGGTTACCCGCTGCGTTCCTCCCCGCTACGGCCCTCCCCGTCGTTGCTGGCCTGCCCCCCCGGCTTTTCAGTGCTCTCCTCGTAACGGATGGAGATTGAGAGACTCCGACCTGAGGGATATTGCCAACCTGGGCGTAGCCAGAACGGGTGTCGAGGCAAGGACATCGCGCGTTTTTCTGTTACGAGTTCACGACCGAGGTGAGCCCGATCGACATCGATACAATGGCGAGCATGGTGGCCAGAAGGTCGCTCCGGGGCGTCGAGGAGAGTGTGTAGGTAGGGAACTTCTTTACCTGGTTCCGATTAGTTACGGTTGTGGAGGGGTAATGCAAAAACCCCCTACCTGCTGCCCCGGGCAAGCGCCCGCATTTCTCCAGCGGCGGTCAGGCGCTCCCAGACGAGCCGGCGATCCAAGGGGCGATAGCCGCAGTTTGCTGGCAGCCGGCGGTTCTTCACGCCTCGTGCCCTCACGACGCCTGCCAGCGGCGCAGCTGACAGCTATGCGTTAGGCGGCCATGCGTCGTACCTCCTGCACGTAATAGCTGTGCTTGCTTGATTGCCTTGGCGTCGTTACAGGAGAGCGAACACTTGATCGAACAAAAGTTTTCGGCTCTCCGGGAACTGGCGTGACAGTCACTAGATGTAGTGTTTGCAGCGCCGCCT
>DAOLDO010000754.1:0-3591 GCA_035327325.1 Chloroflexaceae bacterium
GCCGCCTGGGTGGGCGCCCAGAGCCGCTACCAGGCCGTCGCCCTCGGCCTGGCCGTCACCGCCGTGGCCCTGGTCTACGCCACGCGGCGCGGGCTCGGGCCGCGCACCCTCGCGGCCTACGCCGGCGGGGCCGCCGCGGCCCTGCTCGTCGCCGCGCCCTTCTACCTCTTCAACTGGGCCGGCCTGGGCAACCCCGTCTGGCCGCTGCTGATCGACCGCCTCAACCAGCCGCCCGCTTACGCCGACCTGGTGGCCCAGGCCTACAGCCGCAGCCTCAACGGCGCCCTGGCGCCGGCGACCCTGCTCCGCGGCCTGTGGCGCCTGCTGACCAGCCCGGTGGTCTTCCCGGTGCCCGCCGCGGCTCTGCTGCTGCTGGCGGCCGCCTTGCGCTGGCGCGGCGCCCCCACGGTGGCCATGGCCCTCTTCACCGCCGCCTTCCTGGCCCTCTGGGCCCTGGCCCAGCCCCGCCTCTACCCGCGCTTCAGCCTGATGCTGCTCGTGCCCGTCCTGCTCGGCTGGGCCCCCCTGCTCGCGGGCTGGGGGCGCGGCCGGCTCCGCCCCCTCGTCCGCGGGGGCCTGGTCGCGCTGCTGGCCCTCTTCGGCGCCCTCAACCTCGTCTACGCCTACGACTACCTCGAGCACGCCGCCACCGGCGACGCGGCGCGCTTCCACGCCCATACCTGGTTCAAGCCCACGTATGACTGGTTCAATGCCGTTGCGGCGCGCGACGCCCGCCCCCTGGTCGTCGTCACCTCCGCCCAGTCCTACTACCTCGAGCGAGGCCACCGGCGCGGCGACCCCCGCTTCTCCGGCGTCGTAGACTGGAGCGCCGTAGGCGACTCCGCCGCCCTCGGCGCGGCCATGGGCCGGGGCGGCTACACGCACCTGATCTACGAGGCCGCCGACTGGTCGCGCCTGCCCGGCGGCCGCCAGCTCCTGGACGCCGTTGCGGCCGCCGCGGCCGACGGCACCCTGCGCGAGCTGGCGCGCTTCGACGAGCGGCTCAGCACCAGCAGGTTGCTGCGCGACGGTCAGACGACGACGGTCGTCGTGTATGAGCTGGCAGAGCGTTCGAGCAACGCGGAAGGGCTGCCGCTCCAGGGCCGGCAGTCCCCGCAGCGCGCCGCAGCGGCCCTCATCCCTCATCCTTCATCCTTCAGCCTTGCCCCAGCGAGCCGCCCATGAGCAGACCCCGGGTCCTCGCCCTTGTGGACTACTACCTGCCCGGCTACAAGTCCGGCGGGCCCCTGCGCACGATCGCCAACATGGTCGCGCGCCTCGGCGACCGCCTCGGCTTCTACGTGCTCACCCGCGACCGCGACGCCACCGACGCCGCGCCCTACGCGGGGGTGCGCGTCGGCGCATGGAACGAGGTCGCCGGCGCCCAGGTGTTCTACGCGCCGCCCGGCGGCCTCTCGGCCCGCGCCATCAGGGCCCGCGTCGCCGAGGTCGCCCCGGACACGATCTACCTCAACAGCTTCTTCTCGCCCATGACCGTGCGCCTGCTGGCCCTGCGCCGTCTCGGGCTGCTGCCGCCCGCGCCGGTGGTGATCGCCCCGCGCGGCGAGCTCTCGCCCGGCGCGCTCAGCCTGAAGGCGCCCAAGAAGCGGGCCTACCTCGCCGCGGCCAGGGCCGCGCGCCTCTACGGCGGCCTCACCTGGCAGGCCTCGTCCGACGACGAGGCGGCCGAGATCCGGCGCGAGCTCGGCCCCGCGGCGGTGCGGGTCGCCCCGGACATCCCGGCGCCCCTCGGCGGCGAGCCGCCCGCGGCCCCGCCCAAGGCGCCGGGCCGGCTACGCCTGGTCTTCCTCTCGCGCATCGCCGAGAAGAAGAACCTGCACTTCCTGCTCGAGCTGCTGCCCCTGCTCAGGGCCGAGTCGGTCGAGCTCGACGTGTACGGGCCCGTGCGCGAGCCGGCCTACTGGGAGCGCTGCCGGGGGCTGATGGCCGGCCTGCCGGCCCAGGTCGTCGCCCGCCACCGCGGCCCTGTCGAGCACGAGGCCGTGGGCGCGGCCCTCGCCGGGGCCCACGTCTTCGCCCTGCCCACCCTCGGCGAGAACTTCGGCCACGCCATCCTCGAGGCCCTCGCCGCCGGCCGGCCCGCCCTGGTCAGCGACCGCACGCCCTGGCGCGGCCTCGCCGAGCGCGGCGCCGGGTGGGACCTGCCGCTCGAGCACGGGCCCTGGCTCGCCGCCCTCCAGGCCCTGGTCGAGATGGGCCAGGCCGAGTACGAGGGCTGGTCGCGCGGGGCCCGCCGCCACGCCGCCGCCTTCGTCGCCGCGCCCGCCCTCGTCGAGGCCAACCTGGCCCTCTTCCTCCAGCCACAGAGAGCCTATGAAGCAGCTCCTCCAGTCCATCCGTAGCGGCGCCACCTCGGTGGTCGAGGTGCCCGCCCCCGCCGTGGGCCCCGGCCATGTGCTCGTGCGCGTCGGCGCCTCGCTGGTCTCGGCCGGCACCGAGCGCATGGTGGTCGACTTCGCCCAGAAGAGCCTGCTCGAGAAGGCCCGCGCCCGCCCCGACCTGGTGCGGCAGACCCTCGAGAAGGCCGGCCGCGAGGGCCTGCTGACCACCCTCGAGGCCGTCCAGAACCGGCTCGACCAGCCCATGGCCCTCGGCTACAGCTGCGCCGGCGCGGTGATCGCCGTCGGCCCCGGCGTCGAGGCGCTCCAGCTCGGCGACCGGGTGGCCTGCGCCGGGGGCGGCTACGCCGTGCACGCCGAGATCGTGGCCGTGCCCCAGACCCTGGCGGCCAGGGTGCCCGAGGGCGTGAGCGACGAGGCCGCCAGCTTCACCACCCTGGGCGCGATCGCGCTCCACGGCGCCCGCCTGGCCGAGGTCAAGCTGGGCGAGGCGGTGGGCGTGATCGGCCTCGGGCTGCTCGGCCAGCTCGCGGTGCAGATCCTCAAGGCCGCCGGCTGCGTCGTGGTCGGCACCGACCCCCAGCAGGCCCGGGTGGAGCTGGCCCGCCGCCTGGGGGCCGACGCCGCCGCGGCCGGGCCCGAGGAGTTCGCGGCCCTCTGCGCGGCCTTCACCGGGGGGCGCGGGCTCGACGCGGTGCTGATCACGGCCGACACGAAGAGCAGCCAGCCCGTCGAGCTGGCCGGCGAGGTGGCCCGCGACAAGGGCGTGGTGGTCGCCGTGGGCGCGGTCGGCACCGCCATACCGCGGCGCAGCTACTACCACAAGGAGCTCGACTTCCGCATCTCGCGCTCGTACGGCCCCGGCCGCTACGACCCGGGCTACGAGGACGAGGGCCGCGACTACCCCTACGCCTACGTGCGCTGGACCGAGCAGCGCAACATGGAGGCCGTGCTCGGCATGATGGGCGCGGGCCGGCTCGACGCCGCGGCCCTGATCACCCACCGCTTCCCGATCGACGAGGCGCCGCGGGCCTACGAGCTGATCGCCGGCGGGGGCGGCGAGCCCTTCCTCGGCGTCGTGCTCGCCTACCCGGGCACCGCCGAGCCCGCGCGGGTGGTCGCGCTCAGGCCGGCGCCCCCCTGGCCCGCCGGCCCGGCCGCCCCCCCGCGCGAGGGCGGCGTGCGCCTCGGCCTGCTCGGTCAGGGTGCGACGGACATCGCGTTCAATGGC
>DAOLDO010000755.1:0-3581 GCA_035327325.1 Chloroflexaceae bacterium
CGGCGCGGTAGCTCTCGTCGATCCAGGCCTCCAGCAACTCTAACGGGGTGTGGTCGTCGCGCATCAGCAGCAGGCTCACCCAGCCGTGCTTGCCCATTCCGTAGGCCGTTGGCTCGGCGAAGGGCATCTCGAGCAGGTCGGCGCCAGTGCGCGGCAGCTTCACGCTCAGGCTGACGCCGTCCTCGGGGGCGATGGCGCCGTTGATGAACAGGAACACCTTCTTGTTGACCTTGATAACGGTCTCGCTCCAGGGGTGTTCCTCGTACGCGCCGGGAAAGGAGAGCGCGTAGGCATGCGCGTGCTCGCGGGGCGTGGGAAGCGTTTCTGCCATCTGGCGGCTCCTTGATACACCCACGGCATGAGTCGCGGACGATGGTGTGATGAGCCGCCATGATAGCACAGGCGTGCTCGGTGAGCACTGCGACCGGGTGGTGATAATCCCGGAGTCAGCTCAACTCCGCGTCGAGCTGTTCCAGGTTCACGAGCAGCGCGCCTCGTCGCCCGGCCTGAGCGCGGGCCTCCGCTGTGAAGCCACGGCGGGCGAAGAAGCGGGGCCAGGAATCAGAACTAGGTGTCGCGCAGGCGGCAGCGCCCCTTGCGCGAGCTGTAGCTCGGCCTGGGGGATAGTCGCCCTCTTTCGTACGCGATGGGGCTGCGTGGTCTGCACGCTCCCGCCGTCGGCGAGAAGCGCCTCGGCGCGGAACCGGGTCGCGAGGCCGACCATCCCGGCCCCCACATGGGTAGCACCAGAGTCGCCATCAGTGTGCTCGAGCTGCACCCTGGCAAAGCAGATGGTGGGAGGATAACGCCGATCACGCTCGGGGAGCGACGCTCCACGAAGAGCTTGCCCGGTGATCCGACCGTCCGATGCGGTGATGATCTCTTCCCTCCGACCGTGGCCTCACCGCCGTATACTCGGCAGTGCAGGGGCGCTCCGCCGCGCTGCCATGCCCCTCTACCGCTGCTGTCAGTGTGTTTGCCAGACCGCCCCCGACGATGGAGGCACCCGTGATGGAAGCAGTGTATCAGCTGTCAGAGGATACGCTGCGCTGGCTGCTTGCGCCGGATGAGCCCGGCCCACGCTACCTGGCGCTGCGTGATCTGCTGCGACTCCCCGCCGACGACCCCGAGCTGCGCCTCGCGCGGCAGGCGGCGCACGCCAACGGCCCGATCGCGACGATCCTGGCCCAGATGGAGCCCACAGGATTCTGGGCCGCGCCCGGCCCAGGCTATAATCCGAAGTATCGCTCTACGGTCTGGTCACTGATCGCGCTGGCACAGCTGGGCACCTCGAGCCGCGAGGATGCGCGAATCGAGCGTGCGTGCAGCTACGTGCTGGAGCATGCGCTCACGCCGGGCGGCCAGTTCAGCGCCTCGGGCGCGCCGTCAGGCACCGCGGACTGCCTGCAGGGCAACCTCTGCTGGGCGCTGCTCACCCTCGGCTGTGAGCCCGAGCGCCTAGCCGCCGCGATGACCTGGATGGTGCGCAGTATCACGGGCGAAGGGGTTGCACCGCGCAGCGATACTCACGCCCCAGTGCGCTACTACGCGGGCAAGTGCGGCCCGGGTTTCGCATGCGGTGCGAACAACCAGCTTCCGTGCGCCTGGGGTGCGACAAAGGTCATGCTGGCGCTCAGCGCCTGGCCGGCCGATCGGCACACGCTGCTGATCACGCGGGCGATCGCCCAGGGTGTGGAGTTCCTGCTCGGGGTCGACCCGGCCACCGCGGCCTACCCATGTGGCTACAGCGACAAGCCCAGCCGGAACTGGTGGAAGTTCGGCTTTCCGGTCTTCTATGTCACGGATGTACTACAGGTGGTGGAGGCGCTCGTCGCGCTGGGGCATCGCGCCGACCCGGGGCTGTCCGGCGCGCTTGCGCTGATCGCCGAGAAAGGGGATCAGCGTGGCCGCTGGGCCCTGGAATATGAGTACGGCGGCAAGACCTGGGCCGACTTCGGTCTACGAGGCGAGCCGAACAAGTGGGTGACGATCCGGGCCCTGCGCGCCCTTGGGGCTGTCGCGCCGCCGGAGGCGGGCGTCGTCGGCGCGGCCGCGTAGCATCTCGCCTGATGACCACGTGTGGTGCCGTACACAGGATGGGCGCCGGAGCGTTGACGCTACCCATCAGCTCAATTCCGCGTCCACCAGGATGGAAGCCACTTCCTGTGTATCATACACGTGACGTGGCCTATTGCCGTACCTGCGAGGTCTGGCCTGGTGATGCGCACACTCCACATGGAGAACACACGCAGCTCAGGTACAGAGTCGAAGCGGAAGGCAGTGCATGGCTCTACGCTTCGTTCCGGTATAGTAGAGTAGGCGCGCGACTGACCGCGTGGGCTTCGCGTGAGTGGCGAGCCTAGGCTGAGCGGTCGGCTGACGAGCGCCCGGGATCGCAGAGGAGGGAGCAACATGCAAAGCAGCGCGCCGACGGTCGACGCCTACCTTGAGGAGGTCCCGCGTGAGCGACTGGCCGCCTTCGCCGAGCTGCGGCGCCTCTGCCGAGAGCACCTGACCGGCTTCGAGAAGAGCATGCGCTACGGCATGCCGTCCTACAGCCGCAAGGGTACCGTCGAGGTCGGCTTTGCCAGCCAGAAGCATAACATCGCGCTCTACATCCTGCGCAAGGACGTGCTCGACGCCCACCGCGGCACATTCCCCGCCTCGTCGCTCGGCAAGGGTTGTATTCGCTTCCGCAACCCGGCTCAGCTCGACTTCCCTGTGATCGTGGCGCTGCTACGCGAGACGGTCACTACAATCGGCGAGATCTGCCCATAGCAACCAGGGCACCGATTAGAAGGAGGACGGCGTGGACAAGCAGCAGGACGGCTCGGCCGCAATCGATGCCTACATCGCGGGCTTCCCCGCCGAGATTCAGGAGCGCCTCCAGGCAATGCGCGCCACCATTCGGGCAGCCGCGCCTGACGCTGTGGAGACCTTCAGCTACCAGATGCCGACCTTCAATCTGAAGGGCAACCTGGTGCACTTCGCCGCGTTCAACCACCACATCGGCTTCTATCCCACCCCAAGCGGGACGGCCACCTTTCAGGAGGCGCTATCGCGCTACAAGGGGGCGAAGGGCTCGGTGCAGTTCCCGCTCGACCAGCCGCTCCCGCTGGAGCTCGTCACGGAGATAGTGCGCTTTCGGGTGGAGGAGAACCTGGCCGCGGTGGCCGCAAAAGCCTCGCGGCGCCGTTCGCCCGCCCCGCGCTCAGATGAGGAGCAGGGCTGATCAACACGGGCGTCCAGGGCAGTCTCGGGCGCTACGGGTCAGAGGAAATCGCTGCCACCGAGGCCGGAGATCGCGTCGGAGGCGGTTTCGTCGATCGCATCGGCAAAGGCAGCGGTAATCGCCTCGCTGTCTGTGGAAGGCGCTACCGACCACGGCGGAGCTGTATCGATCCCGAGCAGAGCAAGCGTACCAGTGCGCCGCAACAGCGGCAGGCTGAGCAGGAGCCGCTGGGCGACGAGGCGCGCGACCAACTCCTCGCTCGTACCAGCCGGCAGCGCGGCCCCGAGGCCCACCACCTCCGCAAGGGCCAGCTCCAGGCCGCGCCGCCAGAGCCGGTAGGCCAGCTCGC
>DAOLDO010000756.1:0-3572 GCA_035327325.1 Chloroflexaceae bacterium
GGGGGCCGTGGGGAGCAGGGCGCCCGGCTGCACATCAAGTGCGACCGGTAGCTCGGTGGTGCGCATAGGGTCTCCAGTCGGCGGCCAGGGGGGCCGGTGGCTGGAGGCATGATAGCAGCCCGGCGCGACGGTGGCTTTACAGTTCGCTCATCCTGGCGCGGGCCGCGGCTACTTCTTGCCCATGATCCCGCCGAGGAGCCCGCGCACGATTGACTGGCCGTTGCGGCTGTTGAGGAAGCGGAAGGCGCCCTTGGCCATCTGCTCCATCTGGCGCTGCTGCTCGCGCTGCTGGCGCTCCAGCTCGCGCTGGGCCTCCTTCGCCTCGCGCTCGGCCTCCTTGCGCTCCCGCTCCAGCTCGCGCCGGACCTTCTCGGCCTCGCGCTCGGCCTCCTTCTGGGCCTTCTCGGCCTCGCGGCGCTCGCGCTCGTCTACCTTCTCCGCCTCCTCTGCGGCCCTCTCCGCCTCCTTGCGGGCGGCCTCGCGCTCCGCCTCCTCGGCGGCGTGCTCGGCGCGGGCCTTGAGCAGCTCGTAGGCCGACTCGCGGTCCACGGGCGTGTCGTAGGCGCCGGCCACCAGGCTGGCCTGCATGATCGCCCGGCGCTGCTCGGGCGCGATCGGCCCGATCTGGCTGTGGGGCGGCACCACGAGGGCCCGCTGCACCATCTCGGGCTGGCCCTTGGGGTTGAGCAGGGAGACCAGGGCCTCGCCGACGCCGAGCTCGGTGAGGGCGGCCTCGGTATCGAGGTCGGGATTTTGGCGGAAGTTCTGGGCTGTCGCCCTGATCACCTTCTGGTCCTTTGGCGTGAAGGCGCGCAGGGCGTGCTGGACCCGGTTGCCGAGCTGGCCGAGGACGGTGTCGGGGATGTCGCCGGGGCTCTGGGTGACGAAGTAGACGCCCACGCCCTTCGAGCGGATCAGCCGGACCACCTGCTCGATCTTCTCCTGGAGCGCGCTGGGCGCGTCGTTGAAGAGCAGGTGGGCCTCGTCGAAGAAGAAGACCAGCTTCGGCTTCTCGGCGTCGCCCACCTCGGGCAGCTGCTCGAACAGCTCGGAGAGCAGCCAGAGCAGGAAGGTGGCGTAGAGGCGCGGCGAGCGCATGAGCCTGTCGGCGGCCAGGATGTTGATCACCCCGCGGCCCTGCGCGTCGGTCTGCAGCAGGTCGTCGAGGGTCACGGCCGGCTCGCCGAAGAAGGCGTCGCCGCCCTCCTCCTCGAGGGCCAGCAGGTTGCGCTGGATGGCCCCCACGCTCGCCGCCGAGATGTTGCCGTAGCTCGTGGTGAACTCCCGCGCATTCTCGCCGACAAACTGGGCCATAGCCCGCAGGTCCTTCAGGTCGAGCAGGAGCAGGCCGCTGTCGTCGGCGATGCGGAAGATCAGGGTGAGCACGCCGGCCTGGGTGTCGTTGAGATTGAGCAGGCGGCCAAGCAGCAGGGGCCCCATCTCCGAGACCGTGGTGCGCATCGGGTGGCCCTGCTCGCCGAACACGTCCCAGAAGGTGACAGGGGAGCCTGCCCACTCGAACGGCTCGAGGCCGAGCTGGGCGATGCGCTCAAGGAGCTTCGGCTTGCCCTCGCCGGGCCGGCTGACGCCCGACAGGTCGCCCTTGATGTCGGCGGCGAAGACGGGCACGCCGATGCGCGAGAAGCACTCGGCGAAGACCTGGAGGGTGACGGTCTTGCCGGTGCCGGTGGCGCCGGCGATCAGGCCGTGGCGGTTGGCGAGGGCGGGCAGCAGGTGGCACTCCTGGGCCCCCTTGGCGATCAGCAGCGGCTCCGGCATCGCGCCTCCTCAGTCTGTTTCTCGCGTGCGATGCGGGTATTATACGCCACCTCGCGCCGGTGCGGCGGCTACCCGCTGACACGGGGGACGAGTTCGGCGGCGAGGCGGGCGACAATGTCGGGGGGGTAAGGGTAGCGCAGGGTCAGGACGAGGTGGGTCGCGCCCGCGTCCACATACTGCTGCAGCGAGCGGGCCGTGCCCGGCAGGTCGTCGTAGCTCACGGGGTGCTGGACCGAGAGCTGGATCGCGGCGGGGTCGCGCCCGACCTCGGCGCAGTGCTGGTGCAGGATGGCCGTCTTGCGCCGGAAGGTCTCGACCGGGCCGCCTGCGAAGTTCCAGATATCGGCGTGGCGCGCGACGACGCGCAGGGTGAGTTGCTCGCCGCCGCCGCCGATGACGAAAGGCGGGTAGGGCTTCTGGAGCGGCTTGGGCTCGCAGCGGGCCTCCTTCAGCCGGTAGTAGCGGCCCTCGTAGTCGGTGAGGTGCTGCGTGAACAGGCCCTTGATCAGCTCGCAGGCCTCGTCGAGCCGGCGGATTCGCTCGCCGGGCGGGTAGAGCGGGAGGCCCATGCTGGCGTGCTCGTACTCGTTCCAGCCGGCGCCGAGGCCGAAGTCGAGCCGGCCGTTCGAGATCACGTCAACGGTGGCCGCGATGTTGGCCAGCACGGCCGGGTGGCGGTAGGTGTTGCCGGTGACCATCAGGCCGAGCCTGATGCGCCTGGTCGCGGCCGCGAAGGCGGCGAGCAGGGTCCAGCCCTCGAAGCAGGGGCCGTTCACATCGCTGTGAATGGGGGCATAGTGGTCGAACAGCCAGGCGTGCTCGAAGGCGGGGTTCGCGTCGGCGGCCTGCCAGACGGCCAGCATAGCCTCGTAGGTCGTGTGCTGGGGGGCGGTCTTGATGCCAAAGCTCAGGGTGCCCATAGAGGAGGCTCCTTGGTAGCGCGCCGGCGGGCTGCTCGCCTACAGCAGCGCCTGCGCGGCTCTGACTATATTGAGATAGCTCCCGCAGCGGCAGAGGTTGCCCGCCAGATAGGCGCGGATCTGGGCCTCGTCGGGCGCGGGGTGCTCGGCGAGCAGGGCCACCACCATCAGTAGGAAGCCGGGGGTGCAGAAGGCGCACTGGAAGGCGGCGTGCTCGACGAAGGCCCGCTGAACGGGGTGCAGCTCGCCGGCGGCGCCCAGGCCCTCCACCGTGGTCACGGCGCGGCCCTCGGCCTGGCCCGCCAGCATGAGGCAGCTGCTGATGGGGCGACCGTCCACGAGCACGGTGCAGGTGCCGCAGTAGCCCTCGCCGCAGCCCTCGCGCACGCTAGGGAGGCCCGCCGCGTCGCGCAGGGCCTGCAGCAGCGTGCCGGCCGGCTCGGCCTGCAGCGCGCGGGGCTCGCCGTTCAGCTCAAGCCTGATCATCGCTCCTCCCTCTGGTTCTGCTCGCGGAGCGCCCGCAGCACGGCCTCCGGGCGCAGGGGCAGGTCGCGCAGGCGCACGCCGACGGCGTCCTCGATCGCGTTGGCGATGGCAGGGGCGACCGGCGGCAGGGTCATCTCGCCGATGCCGACGGGCGCCGCGCCAGGCGTCTCGACGCACACGCTGCGCAGCTCGCCGGGCAGGTCGAGGGTCGAGGGGACCTTGTACTGCTCGAGGGTCGCATTGGCGATGGCGCCCTCGCTGTAGACGATCGCCTCCTGGAGCGCGCTGCCGAGCCCGAAGATTACATTGCCGTCGTTCTGGAGCCGCGCCAGGGGCGGGCTGACCACGCGGCCGGCGTAGGCGGCGGCGCTGTAGCGCAGCACACGC
>DAOLDO010000757.1:0-3560 GCA_035327325.1 Chloroflexaceae bacterium
TGCGGCGGCCAGCCGACCGCCCAGCCGACGGCGGCGCCGCAGGCCGCCGAGCCCACCGCCGCGCCCGCGGCCGAGCCCACCGCCGCCCCCGCGGCCGAGCCCACCGCCGCCCCCGCCGCCGAGGAGCCCACCGCCGAGGGCGGCGAGGCGACCACAGATGCTACCGCCCCGGCCGCGGGCGCCGCCGGCGGCGTCGCCCTCAACCCCGACGTCTCCGGCACCGTCGAGTTCTGGCACTTCTGGGCGAGCCCCCTGCGCCGCACGGCGATCCAGCGCGTGATCAGCATCTGCCAGGCCCAGCTGCCCAACATCACCGTGAACGAGACGCCCAAGCCCTTCGGCGACATCTGGACCGCCAACATCGCCGCGGTGGCCGCCGGCTCGGGCATGCCCGACGTGATCGTCGAGAACCGCCAGGAGATGGCCCAGCGCGCCGCGGACAACGTCGCCACCAACCTGGCCGAGTTCGCCACCCGCGACGGCATTGACGGCTCGCAGTTCTGGCCCTTCACCTGGGAAGAGGCCACGGTTGATGGCGACCCCTACGGCATCCCCTTCGAGACCGACGTGCGCGTGCTCTACTGGAACAAGCAGGCCTTCGAGGAGGTCGGCCTCGACCCCGAGCAGCCCCCGACGACCTGGGCCGAGCTCGAGGAGTACGCCGACCTGCTCGACAAGCAGAACGAGGACGGCAGCTGGGCCCGCATCGGCTTCCACCCCGACCTCGGCAATGGCGGCTGGAACCTGTGGTCGCGCGCCAACGGCGCCGAGCTGGTCCAGGACGGCGTGCCCGTCGCCAACTCGCCCGAGGTGGCCGAGACCATGGAGTGGATGAAGAGCTGGTACGACCGCTACGGCGGCTACCAGGCCGTCCAGGACTTCCGCGGCACCTTCGGCTCGCCGCCCAACGACGCCTTCATGTCGGGCAAGGTGGCCATGATCGTGGACATCAACGGCTACGCCTCGGTGCTCAACTTCTACGACCCGCGCCTGCCGATCACCAAGGAGGACGGCACGACCGAGAACCAGCGCATCAACGTCGGCATCGGCGACGTGCCCTACAACGAGAGCTACGGCCAGCCGGCCTCGTGGAGCGGCGGCTTCGCCCTCTCGATCCCGCGCGGCGCGCCCAACGCCGAGGCCGCCTGGGAGTTCATCAAGTGCGCGACCGGCCCCGAGGGCGCCGCTTCGTGGTCGCGCGACACCTTCGCCATGTCCACCAACGTCGAGGCCGCCCAGGACCCGGCCCTGATGGGCGACGCGCGCTGGCAGTTCTTCCTCGAGGCCATGGAGTACAGCCAGGGCACTACCATCGTCCCCAGCTACGTGAACTGGGGCAGCGAGATTGACCAGCGCCGCGAGGCGATGCTCAACGGCAGCACGCCGATCCAGCAGGCCCTCGACGAGGCCCAGCAGGTGATCGACTCGACCGTCACCCCGTAGGCCCGCCAGCGCCGGCCCCACCCCCCGCCCGGCCCACGGGCGGGGGGCCGACCACAAAGGAGCTGCTTATGTCGGCACAGGCTGAGCGGGTCGCCCCCCGGCGGCGCCCCGTGCTGCGCCCCGCGGTGCGGGAGGCCATCACCGGCTGGCTGTTCGCCAGCCCGTGGATCATCGGCTTCCTGGTCTTCACCGCCGCGCCGATGCTCTTCTCGCTCTACACCAGCTTCACCCGCTATAACATCACCACCGACCCCGTGTGGATCGGCCTCGACAACTACCAGCGCCTGCTGATTGACCCGTTCTTCTTCAAGTCGCTCAGCAACACCTTCTGGATGGTGCTGGTCAAGACGCCGCTGGTGATCGTCGTCTCGCTGGCCATGGCCCTGCTGCTCGCGATGGACGTGCCGGGCGGCGGCTTCTTCCGCACGATCTTCTACCTGCCCAACGTGCTGGCCGGCGTCGCGGCGATCTTCCTGTGGAAGTGGATCCTGGCGCCCAACGGCCTGTTCAACGAGTTCCTCTCGATCTTCGGCATCCGGGGGCCGGCCTGGTTCTCGGACCCGAACTGGACCAAGCCTGGCCTGGTGGTGATGGGCATGTGGTGGATCGGCGGCAGCGTGCTGATCTTCCTGGCCGGGCTCAAAGGCATCTCCAAGGAGCTGTACGAGGCCGGCGAGATTGACGGCGCCGTGGGCTTCGCGAAGCTGTGGCACCTGACGCTGCCCTTGCTCTCGCCGACGATCTTCTTCCAGATCGTCGTCGGCATCATCGGCACCTTCCAGATCTTCACCACGGCCTTCGTGCTGGCCGCCACCAATGGCAACACCGACCCCTTCTTCGCCGGCCAGTCGCTGCTCTTCTATGTGCTCTACCTGTACTACCGGGCCTTCGGCAAGCTCGGGCCGGCCGGCTTCCAGATGGGCTACGCCTCGGCCCTGGCCTGGGTGCTGTTCGTGATCATCCTGCTGATCACGCTCGTGCAGCTCTACCTGTCGAAGCGCTGGGTGTACTACGAGACCGAGGGCTGAGCCCCGCGCAGGAGGTGTGCCATGGCAACAACCGACATGACAGTGCAGAGCGCGCGCCCGGCCCGCCGCGGGGTCCGCTGGCCCAGGCTCACGCCCGGGCAGATGGCGGCCTTTGTCATCCTGGTGCTGGTCAGCATCACCTGGATCGTCCCCTTCCTATGGATGGTCTCGACCTCGCTCAAGACCCCGCAGGAGCTAGTGAGCACGCGCTTCTGGCCCGAGAACCCGACGATCGAGCCCTACGCCACCGCCTTCTTCGCCTTTGATCGCTTCCCGCGCTGGGTGCAGTGGTTCTGGAACACCGCGATCATCACGGTGCTCTCGGTGATCGGGGCGGTGATCTCGACCACGCTGGTGGCCTACGCCTTCGCCCGGCTGCGCTGGCCCGGCCGCGACCTGCTCTTCGGGATCGTGCTGGCGACGATGATGATCCCCGCCGTGGTGACCATGATCCCGGCCTTCATCGTCTTCTCGAAGCTGCCGGCCTTCGGCTTCCAGGGCTCGCAGAACTGGATCAACACCTTCCTGCCGCTCACCGTGCCCGCCTTCACCGGCAACGCCTTCTTCATCTTCCTGATGCGCCAGCATATGCGCGGCATCCCGATGGAGCTGTCCGAGGCGGCCAGGATTGACGGCGCGTCCGAGCTGCAGATCTGGTGGCACATCATCGTGCCGCTGGTCAAGCCGGTGATGGGCGTGATCGCGATCTTCACCTTCCAGGGGGCCTGGGAGGACTTCATGGGGCCGCTGCTCTACCTCCAGAGCGAGAACAAGTACACGCTGCAGCTCGGGCTGCGCCAGTTCGAGGCCGCGGCGGGCGGCCTGCCGGCCTGGAACGAGCTGATGGCGGCCAGCCTGGTGGTCATGATCCCGGTGATCGTGGTCTTCCTGGCCTTCCAGCGCTACTTCATCGAGGGCATCCAGATCCAGGGCGGCGTCAAAGGGTAGTGCGGGGGAACCGGGTTCCCCCGCGCCCCCGCCGCAGAGGCGGGCCCGGGGGGCGCAGGTCGGGCTCCGCGCCCCCGCCGCAGAGGCCGGAGGCCGGGGGGCGCAGGTCGGGCTCCGCGCCCCCGCCTCAGAGGCGGGCCC
>DAOLDO010000758.1:0-3557 GCA_035327325.1 Chloroflexaceae bacterium
CTGCTGAGCCTGCTGGTGATCATCGCCCTGGCCGAGCTGGGCGGCATCCCCCTGATCCTGCTGGCCCCGCCGCTCGCCGCCGCGCTCCAGGCCGCCACCAGGGCCCTGGTCGGCACGGGACGCAGCGAGGCCGCCCGCACCAGGGCCGCCCAGATCGACGAGCTGGAGGGCCGCCTCGATGCGATCGCCGACGAGGCCGACGACGACCCCGAGGCGCTGCGCGTCCAGGCCCTCGTCGAGCGGGCCCGCACCCTGCTCGGCGAGGCCAGGCGCGTCACCTGAGCGACGCGAAAACGCCGCCCCGCTCGCGTTCTCTTCTGCAGATGGAGGTTCCGGCGCAGCCGCGCCGGGACCTCCTTTTTTCGTCAGCCAACGAGGAGGTTGGCGCCCTCTACCTGCTGGGCCCCGCGGGCTAGACTGGCCTCAGACGAACGACCGGCAGCAGTAGAGGAGGCCAGCGATGACGCAGCAGATCTTCACCAGCGCGGCGCCCGCCCTCCGCCTGACCACGCCCGGCGCGAGCGAGCCGCGTCTGATGGACCTGGGCAGCCTGGCCCGCCGGGCCCTGGCCGAGAGCCGCCGCTTCTACCGCCACGAGGAGTACGACTCGCGCTTCGCCTACGAGCTGTTCCGCAGGGCGATGGTCGAGCGCGACGATGCGGCCTGGGGCTACATCTTCGAGCAGTACACGCCCCTGGTCGAGCACTGGGTGCGCCGCACCGGCGCCTTCGCCGTCAGCGGCGAGACCAGCGATTTCTTCGTCAGCGCGGCCTTCACCCGCTTCTGGCAGGCCATCCCCGCCGCCCGCTTCGGCGCCTTCCCCAGCCTGGCCTCGCTGCTTAACTACCTGCGGCGCTGCGCCACCTGCGTGGTGATTGACACCGCCCGCGCCCAGTCCTACGCCGACCTGCTGCCCGAGGAGTGCGTCAACTGGAATGACCAGCGCCTCGGCTACGCCGACGAGGAGGCCACCGAGCGCGTGAGCCGCGAGGAGTTCTGGGGCCTGGTGGACGGCCTGCTCACCAGCCCCGCCGAGCGGCTGGTGATCCGCTGCTCGTTCCTGCTCGGCATGAAGCCCGGCGAGATCTTCGCCCGCTACGCCGACCTCTTCCAGAGCGTCGAGGAGATCTACACGCTCAAGCGCTCCGTCCTGCTCCGCCTGCGCAAGAGCCCCGACCTGCGCGGGCTGTACTAAGCTGAGGGGGAACCTTGTCCCCCCACACCCTTCTCAGTGAGATCGAGCAGCAGCTCGAGCAGCACGGCGCGGCACTGCAGGCACTCGAGCTCGGCCAGCAGCCCCCTCAGCCCGGCCCTGTCGAACGGCACCGACCGCTCGAGCAGGGCCGGGTCGGCGTCTGCGCCGGGGTCGATCTCGGCGACGACGCCGAAGAGCAGCTGGCTCTCGAACGAGCTGTTGACGATCCAGCCGGCCTGGTTGAGGGGGCGCAGCTTGCGCACCGCCGCGGCGGGCAGGCCCAGCTCGCGCTGCAGGATGCCCAGGGCCGCCTCCTGCGGCGTCTGCCCGGGGCCGAGGCGGCCGCCGGCCAGGTCGAGGGTGGGCCGGCCCACGCCGGGGCGGAACATCGGCCGGGGCACCAGCAGGCGCCCGGCCCGCACCGCCGGCACGATCACCGAGTGGGCCCGCTCGGCCCGCCAGTAGTCGAGCAGGCGCCCGCCCTCGTCCCGCCAGCGCTCGGCCACCAGGCGCACCCACGGCGACTCGACGCTCACGATCGTCTCCAGCCGCTCCCAGCTCATGCTGCCTCCTGTTGACAGGGCGCGCCCCGCAGGCTATAGTTCTCTCCTGGCGGAAGCAGTTTCCGCCCTCTGGAAGATCGCGCCAGCCGGCGCGAGGCGCACCTATGGTCCAATCGCTCGACCGGGCCCTCGACGTGCTCGAGGTGCTCGCCGCAGGCGGCGACGACGTCAGCCTCTCGCAGATCACCGAGCGCACCGGCCTGCCCCTCGGCACCGTACACCGGCTGCTGAGCAGCTTGGTCGCCCGGGGCTACGCCGCCCAGGACCGCGAGACGCGCCTGTACGGCCCAGGCCCGCGACTGCTCGAGGTGGCCACCAGGGCCGCCGCCAGCAGGCGCTTCGGGCTGAGCCGCATCGCCAGGCCCTGCCTGCACGACCTGACCGAGGCCACCGAGGAGACCAGCAACCTGCTGGTGCTCCAGGGCGACGAGGGCGTCTACAGCGAGCAGGTCGGCAGCCGGCGGCTCGTGCGCATGTTCACCGAAGTGGGCCAGCGCGTCCCGCTCTACTGCACGGGCGGCGGCAAGGCCATCCTCTCCGGCTTCGCCGAGGAGCAGCTCGAGACCTACCTGGAGCGCACCGCCCTGCGCCCCTTCACGCCGAAGACGATTACTACCCCCGAAGGGCTGCGCGAGGAGCTGGCGGGCGCCCGCGCCCAGGGCTTCGCCCTCGACGACGAGGAGCGCGAGACGGGCGTCTGCTGCGTGGCCGCCCCGATCTTCGACCGCTTCGGGCGCTGCGTGGCCGCCCTGAGCATCTCGGGCCCGACCACGCGCATGAGCCGCGAGCGGGCCCTCGGCCTCGGCCCCCGCGTGCGCGCGGCCGCCGACATGTGCAGCGCCCAGCTCGGCCACGGCCCCGAGGGCCAGCCCTGAAGCGGGGAGGAGTATGCTGCGCTTCGACCTAAACCTCTCGATCACCATGCCCGGCCTGCCCTGGCGCGAGCGCTTCGACAGCGCCGCGCGCCTCGGCTTCGACGCCGTGGAGCTCTGGTGGCCCGACGACGAGCACCGCCCCACGATCCCCCGTCTCGCCGCCGACGCGGGCGTGCGGGTGGTTCATTGTAACCTGGACGGGGGCGATCTGGCCGCGGGCGAGCGGGGCCTGCTCAACGACCCGGCGCGGCTTCCCGCCTTCCGCGCCGGCGTGCCGGGGGCCCTCGAGCTGGCCGCCACCCTCGGCTGCACGCGCCTGCACGCCCTGGTCGGCCGGCTGCTCCCCGGCGAGCCGCGCGAGGCCCAGCTCGCCCGGGCCCACGAGGCCGTGGCCTGGCTCTGCGCGCAGGCCGCGCCCCTCGGCATCACCATCCTGGTCGAGGCCCTCAACAGCTGGGAGACGCCGGGCTACCTCCTGGCGAGCACCGCCGAGGCCCTGGCCTTCATCGCCGCGGTCGGCGCGCCCAACCTGGCCTACCAGTACGACGTCTACCACATGCAGCGCATGGAGGGCAACATCGCGGCGACGATCGCGGCCCACGCCGGCCGCATGGGCCATATCCAGGTGGCCGACTCGCCCGGCCGCGGCCAGCCCGGCACCGGCGAGCTGCGCTTCCCCTTCATCTTCGAGGCGATCGCCGCCAGCGGCTACGCCGGCTACATCGGCGTCGAGTGCGCGCCCCGCGGGCCCCTCGCCGAGGCCCTCGCCTGGCTCCCGCCCGACCGCAGGGGCCCCGTCGCGCCGGGGCAGATCAGGCTGTAGGCGTAAAACAGGGTTTCAGAAGGGATCGCTGCACTTTACGGTCGCTCGGACCTCACCCCCGCCTCGCGTTGCTCGGCTCCCCCTCTCCGCTGCGGAGAGGG
>DAOLDO010000759.1:0-3554 GCA_035327325.1 Chloroflexaceae bacterium
ATGTGACCCTGGACTACGCCGGCCCCGACGGCGCCTTCGGCACGGGCGACGACGCCCCGGCCCTGGCCACGACCGTGACCGCCGGGGGCGGCGCCTACAGCTTCGCCGGCCTCGTGCCCGGCGCCTACCGCCTCACCTTTGGCGGGCTGCCGAGCTACGCCCGCACCGCTGCCGATGACGGCGCGGCCGGGGACGCGGCCGACAGCGACGCCGACCCGGCCACGGGCCGGACGGAGGCCATCACCCTGATCTCTGGCGAGGACGACATAACGTGGGACGCGGGCCTCTTCAGGCTCCTGCGCCTGGGCGACCTGGTCTGGGAGGACCAGGACAACGACGGCCTGTACAACCCGGCGACCGAGGCGGGGCTCGACGGCGTGACGGTCGAGCTGTACGCCGAGGACGCGACGCCCGGCTTCGGCGGGGGCGAGGCCCTGGTGGCGAGCGCCGTCACCGCCGCCGGCGGCCGTTACCAGTTCGCCGACCTGCACCCCGGCGACTACCTGGTGGTCATCCCGGCGGGCCAGTTCGCGGCCGGGGCGCGGCTCGAGGGCTACGCCAGCAGCACGGGCGTGAACGGCGCGACGAGCGGCCCGTACGAGCCCGCGCCCGACCCCGACACGGACCTGGACGGCGACGACAACGGCAGCGCCGACGGCACGGGCAACGTGGCCACCGCAGCGGTCAGCCTGAGCCTGGGCGGCGAGCCGCCCGCGGGCGACGACGGCGACGGCACCAGCGGCAACCAGACCGTGGACTTCGGCCTCTTCCAGCCCCTCGCCCTGGGCGACCTGGTGTGGGAGGATCTGGACAACGACGGCGTCTACGACCCGGCGACCGAGCGCGGGCTCGACGGCGTGACGGTCGAGCTGTATGCCGAGGACGCCACGCCCGGCTTCGGCGGGGGCGAGGCCCTGGTGGCGAGCGCCGTCACCGCGGCCGGCGGCCGCTACCAGTTCGCCCACCTGCACGCAGGCGACTACCTGGTGGTCATCCCGGCGGGCGAGTTCGCCGCCGGGGCGCGGCTCGAGGGCTACGAGAGCAGCACGGGCGCGAGCGGCGCGGCGAGCGGGCCGTACGAGCCCGCGTCCGACCCGGACGACAACAGCGCCGACGGGCGCGACAACGGCAGCGCCCAGGGCGGCGCCCTGGCGACGGCCGCCGTCACTCTGAGCTACGGCGCCGAGCCAGATGCGGCCGTGGACGGCGACGGGCCGGCGGCCAACCAGACCCTCGACCTCGGCCTCTTCCGCCCCGGCAGGCTCGGCGACCTCGTCTGGCTCGACCTGGACCGCGACGGCGCGCAGGACGCGGGCGAGCCCGGCGTGCCGGGCGCGGGCGTGACCCTGCTGCGCCCGGGCCCGGACGGGCAGCCCGGCACCGCCGACGACCAGACCGTCGCGACGACGGTCACGGGCGCGGCGGGCGACTACAGCTTCGAGGGCCTCGGCGCCGGCGAGTACTTCGTGCGCTTCGGCCTGCCCCTCGGCTTCGAGCGCACCGCGGCCGGCGCCGGCGACGCCGAGGCCGACAGCGACGCCGACCCGGCCACGGGCGACACTGGCCCGATCCTGATCGAGCCGGGCTCGGATGACCGGACCTGGGACGCCGGCCTCATCTACGCCGCCGGCCTCGGCAACCGGGTCTGGCTCGACCGGGACGCCGACGGCGTGCAGGACGCGGGCGAGCCCGGCGTGGCCGGCGTGACTGTGACCCTGCGCACAGGCGCGGGCCTGCCCCTCGACACAGCCCTCACAGACGCGGGCGGGTTCTACGGCTTCCCCCACCTGCCCCCCGGCGACTACATGCTCAGCTTCGAGCTGCCCGCGGGCTACCTGTTCAGCCCGGCGGGCCGCGGCGGCAACCCCGAGGCCGACAGCGACGCCGACCCGGCCACGGGCGACACGGCCGTGACCACGCTCGTGCTGGGCGAGGCCGACCCGAGCTGGGACGCGGGCATCTTCGAGCCGGTCGGCCTCGGCGACCTGGTCTGGGAGGACGCCGACAACGACGGCCTGCTCGGCGCGGGCGAGCGGGGGCTCGCCGGGGTCCAGGCGCGCCTCTTCGCCGACGCGGACGGCGACGGCGCGCCCGACGGCGCGGCGCCCATCGCCACCACCGTCACGGACGCGGACGGGCGCTACGGCTTCGAGGGGCTGTGGCCCGGCCGCTACATGGTCGAGATCGTCCCGCCCGCCGGCTACGTCAGCAGCACCGGCGCCAACGGCGCGGCGACCGGCCCCTACGAGCCCGCGCCCTCGCCCGAGGGCGACCGCGACGGCGACGACAACGGCGGCGCGACCGGGGCGGTGGTGCGCAGCGGCGTCGTGGTCCTCCTGAGCCAGGGCGAGCCCGACGTCGCCGCCGACGGGGACGGCCCGGACGGCAACCGGACGGTTGACTTCGGCCTCTTCAGGCCCGCCGCCCTGGGCAGCACCGTCTGGTACGACCGCGACGGCGACGGGCGCGGCGGCGGTGAGGTGGGCGTGCCGGGCGTGCTCGTCAGCCTGTACCACGGCGACGGCCCCCCCGTGCGCGACGGCGCGGGGCGCCCGATCACCGCCGTGACCGACGGCGCGGGGCGCTACCTGTTCGACCACCTCGTCCCCGGCCCCTACCTGGTGCGCTTCTCCGGGCTGCCCGGCGGCTACACCTTCACGACGCCCAACGTGGGCGACGGCGCCGGCGACAGCGACGCCGACCCCCTGACGGGCCGCACCGCCGCGGTGACCCTGGCCGCGGGCGAGCGAAACATGAGCCTCTGGGCCGGCCTGATCAACCCGACGGCGATCAGCCTGATCAGCTTCACCGCCGAGCGCCAGGGCGAGGGCGTGGCCCTGCGCTGGGCGACCGGCGCCGAGTGGGGCAGCTGGGGCTTCCACATCCTGCGCAGCGCCGACGGCACCCGCGCCGGCGCCGTGCGCATCACGCCCGCCCTGATCCTGGCCAGGGGCGGCCCGCAGCTCGGGGCGGCCTACGCGTGGCTGGACGCCGGCGTCGCGCCGGGCGCGACCTACACCTACTGGCTCCAGGAGGTGGAGACGGGCGGCGCGACGCGCGAGTACGGCCCGGTCGCGCCGGCCGGCACCTCCAGCGCGGAGCGGGCGCGCGTCTTCCTGCCCCTGGTCGTGCGCTGAGGTGAGCGCCTCGCGCCCGTAGATTGGGAGATCCTGTGCGCCCCCTGCTGAGCCTCTGCTGCGGCCTCATCCTCGCCGGCGTCGCGCTGTCCGTGCCGCCCCCGCCCATCTCGGCCGGGCGGGGGCTGGCGATGCCGCCGCCGGCCCTCACCGAGACGGCCGAGCCGCCGCCCCCCACGCCGGCGCCCACGTCGCCGCCGGCCACCGCGGTGCCAACAGTGCCGGCGCCCACGTCGCCGCCGGCCACCGCGGTGCCAACAGTGCCGGCGCCCCCGCCCACGGACCCGCCCGACGACGGCGGCGACCGGGACGAGCGCCGGCGCGACCCGACGCCGCCGGCCAGCCCCTCCCCCGAGCCCGCGCCGCCGTCCGAGACGCCCGCGGCCGCCGAGACCCCGACGCCCCCGCCCGAGGCGC